>JBGQGN010000163.1:0-7820 GCA_041497395.1 Methylomirabilia bacterium | reverse complement strand
CTGGAGACCCTGGCCGAGCCGAAGCCCCGGTCCCGGAAGCGCACCTACGCGTACCTCTTCCGCAGCATGCGCACGCTCCGGTTTCTTCTCATCGCTCGGGCCGGGCGCCTGAGCCGCCTCGGAGGCCGGAACGTGCTCCGCCTGACGAGCAACCCCGCGACCGAGACGCTGTATGGGCAGATCGCTCACCGTCTGGCCGCCTGATTTATTCGCCGATTGGGGCTAGCTGGGACCTTCCCCGACGCATTCACTCGAGTCTCCCCGTTGGTCTGACGTGGCCGCTGTAAAGGATGCCTTTCGGGACCGGCCGGTCTCTCGACCGGAGACAGGCGCCTGCCCACGGTCAGAATCTCGCCGTCGGCCACGACATTGTCTCGCTCGCTGCCGGATAGCGTACCGGTCGGCGACGAGGCATCGAGTCGAGGCCTGAGCCGACTCGCAACGACCCGCTTCAGGGATTCGATGCGACGAAGGGCCCCGACCGACATCAGGTCCACGGTCCCGGCAAGCTGGTCTCGACTCACGCGCCCTCACTCGAACCAGGACTCACTCGGTAGAGACGGAAATCGAGGATCGTGCCCCGGTCGGGAGCTCCCGGAATCACGAGGCGCTCGGCGGCCGACTCCCCGATGGTCTGACGTCCGGTGGCCAGCAACCAGGCCTTCTCCCCCCTCGACACCGCGAAGGCGCGGAACTTTGCGTAGTCGCCGGGAGACTGCAGCAGAAGGAACGAGTGGCCGGTGCCGGCGCGCGCGTAGAGCTGAGGCACCCACCAGAGGTTGGTGACGAGCAACCGCTCGGGCCGCTCCGCGAGAAAGCGCTCGACGGCGGCGCCATGGGCTCTGGCCTGGTCGAGTAGACGCCAGGAGTAGCCCGTATCGACCCAGCCCAGAGCGAGCCCGGCCAGCAGGCCGGCCGCTTCCCAGCCTCTCCCGGACGTCCGCCGGACCGCCCGGAACACTGCGGCGAGTCGTTCCGCCGCCAGGACAACCATGGGCACGAGCGCCGGAAGCAGCAGACGGGGCCCCCAGTGAATGCCAGCCGCCGAGGCGCTGGAGTACGAGAAGGCGGCACCCAGCAGGAACAGGATCGCCGTCAGGGCGAGCGCGCGCCGCCTTCGGCCGGAATGCCAGGCGAACCCGACGGCAAGCCCGACGAAGAGGATGGGGGTGAGCGTGACCAGGCTCGCGAAACCAACCAGGGCCGCGAATGGATCGGGCAGGGCCAGGAACTGTCGACGGACGATCACCGCGGCGCCGAGTCCAACCGCGAGCCCCCCGACGGCCAACCCTCGCGCCCGCCGGGCTGACAGGCCGACCACGCCGAGGATTCCCGCCACCGCCGTCAACGCCGTCGCCGGGTGACCCGGCATCCCGACCACCAGGGTCCTGATCGTCTGCCATCGCGTCGCCCCCTTCATGGTGGCGGCGAGCGACAGACCGGCATAGTGCAAGCCGAGAGGGTGCCCCCATTGCTGCGTGTTCAGGAGCAAGAGCCCGGCCAGCGGGATCGCGACCCCGAGGAGAAACGCGGCGGGACGCCGCCAGTCACGAAAGGCCAGGCCGAACCCCAGCGCAAGCGCGACGGCGTAGAGGGCGAGCTCGCCGCGGAGGAATGCACAGAGCCCAAGCGCGCTCCCCGCCAGGACAAGCGCGTCGACACGCCGACGCCGCCAGCCCCAGAGGAACACGACGAGCGATACGGTCTGCGCCGCCAGCGCGATCGTATGCTCCCAGAATACCCAGTGATAGAACATCCACGGGGAGCCGAGGGCCAGGAGGGGGACGAACGGCGCGGCTCGAGGCGCGTGGCGCCCGGCCGCGAGAGTCCAGGCCCCCACCGCGACGAGGCCGGCGACCAGGGCCACCAACCGCATCCCGGTCTCCCCGGCGAGCCAATGAGCGCGGGCCGCCAGGCGCGCAAAGTAGTCCGGATAGAGGAACCGGTAGCCGCGTGGCGTCCGCCACAGGTACACGGGGGTATGCGGCAGGAGCCCGCCCGTTTCCTCGGGGGAGAAATCGAGGCGCACCTCGCTGCTGCGGTCCGGCGATGAGCTGATCGCCATCGCCTGCAGGTACTTGATGCCCTCGTCGTTGATCCAGAAGCCACCCGCCGGCAAGAGCGCCCATCCCGCGACCGCGATCAGGGCGTAGACGCTCCAGGCGATGAGTGTGGGCTTCGCGCGGGAGGCCGAGTGGCGACCGAGGCGCGCTCTCACGGTCCCAGGCCCTCGCTATCCTTGGCGGTGGGGCGGTGGTCCCCGGACGATGCGGGGCGCCGTCGGTCGACCGAAGGTGGATCCTTCAGCCGGGCGCTGACGCCCGGCCTAGCGGCGAGCGCGCTTCGCGGAGGCCGCGACGAAGCGCTCGAAGAGCCGGCGGGAGGGCACGTGGCCCGCCCGCGCCAGCTCCTCCGGGTGCCACTGGACGCCGACGAGGAAACTCCACCGCGCGGCGTCGGCCGCCTCGACCCCTTCCACCAGGCCGTCGGGCGCGTGGGCGACCGGCGCGAGTGGCAACGCCAGCCCCTTGATGCCCTGATGGTGCATGCTGTTGACCTCGACCGTCTCCAGGCCGAGGACGTCGGCTAGGCAGCTGCCGGACCGCACCGTCACCGGGTGGTGCGGCTCGGTTCGCGGACGGGGCGAGTCGCCGAGACCCTGGTCGTGGACGAGAAGGGCGGGTCGGTCGGCGGCGAGGTCCTGGTACAGGGTCCCGCCCAGACCGACATTGAGCACCTGCACTCCCCGGCAGATGGCGAGCACCGGGAGGTCGTCCGCCAGCGCCCACTCGAGGAGCTGGAACTCGAGCGCGTCCCGCTCGGGGACGCACTCGACGTTGGGGTGGAGGACCTCCTCGCCGTAGCGCTCGGGCGCCACGTCCTCACCGCCCGTGAGCACGAGCCCGTCGAAGAGGTCGAAGAGGGCGCGAAGCGCGGGGCCGCCGTGCGCCGGCGTCACCACCAGCGGGATCCCGCCCGACTCCTGGATCGCGATGATGTAGGGCTCGTTGAGGAAGGTCCGGCGAGTGCCGAGCTTGGTCGGCATGACCGACGCCGTGAGGCCGATCCTTGGCGTCCGCACGGTGGCCACGCTAGCACCGCGCGGCTTGCCTGTCAAAACACCGATTTGGATTGACCCCGGCTCCGGTCTGTGGTGCGATAGCCGGCAACCCCCCGGCCGGCGGGGCGCTGACACGATGACCACACGATGACCGTCGACTCTTACCGGCCTCCGAGCGAGCACGGCGGTCGCGCCCCTCACCCGGGCGTCGCTGCGGCCCCCCCCGAGACGCTGACCGGGCCGGCCGCCACGGTGCACGCGCTCCGCCCCGACGCCCTGGGCACGCACCACGCGGTCGCCGCGGGCCACCCGCTGGCGGCCCTCGCGGCACACCGCATCCTCGAGGCGGGGGGAAACGCCGTCGACGCCGGCGTGGCGGCCGGGATCTGCCTCGGCGTGGTCCATTCCGACATCGTCAGCTTCGCCGGGGTCGCGCCCATCATGGTCTACGAGGCCCGCCGCCGCGAGGTGACGACGATCTCGGGTCTGGGCGTGTGGCCGCGGGCCGCGACCCTCGAGTACTTCCGCGACCGCTGCAAGGGCGACATGCCCGACGGTCTGCTCCGGACCGTCGTCCCGGCGGCGCCCGACGCCTGGATCACCGCGCTCGAGCGCTTCGGCACCCTCGGCTTCGCGGAGGTCGCCCAGCCGGCGATCGAGCTCGCCCGGGACGGCTTCCCCCTCGGCCGATTCGTCGCCGGGATCATCCAGGCCAACGCGGACGCTTACCGGCGATGGCCCACCTCGGCGCCCATCTACCTGCCGGGGGGACGCGTGCCGCGGGCCGGCGAGCGCTTCGTCCAGGCCGACCTCGGCCGCACCCTCGGCTACCTGGCCGACGAGGACCGCGCCGGCCGCCGCGCCGGTCGGGTCGCCGGCCTCACGGCCGCGCGCGACGCGTTCTACCGGGGCGACGTCGCGGCCGCCATCGCGCGCTACCACGCAGCCGAGGGCGGGCTCCTCACGCGCGAGGACCTCGCCGGGTTCCGGGTCGGCGTGGAGCCGCCGGCGCGGGCCCAGATCGGGTCCCGCGAGATCCTCACCTGCGGGTTCTGGTGCCAGGGGCCGGCGTTCCTCCAGATGCTCCAGATCCTCGACGGGATCGATCTCGCCGCGCTCGGCCACAACACGCCGGACTACGTCCACACGGTCACGGAGGCGATGAAGCTCGCGTTCGCCGACCGGGAGGCCTTCTACGGAGACCCGCGCCACGTGGAGGTGCCCGGGGCCGGTCTCCTCGACCCGGCCTACGCGGCCGGGCGCCGTGGTCTCATCGATCCCGCCCGCGCCTGGCCGGCGATGCCGCCCCCGGGCGCCCCGGCGGGCGCGCCCGCCCGCCCCGGGTCCCGCGCCGCCGCCGCCATCGCCGGCAGCCCGGCCGCGCTCGGCACCTCGTACGCAGCCGTGGTCGACCGCGCGGGCAACGCGTTCTCGGCCACCCCGAGCGACGTGTCGACCGACACGCCCGTCATTCCCGGCACGGGGCTCGCCGTGTCCTCGCGCGGTTCCCAGGGCTGGCTCGAGCCCGGGCACGCGAGCGCCGTCGCGCCGGGCAAGCGTCCGCGGCTGACCCCCAGTCCCGCCTTGGTTCTCGGGCCCGGCGGGGACGTGACGGCGCTCGGAACGCCGGGTGGTGACGTTCAGCTCCAGGCGATGCTCCAGGTCTTTCTGAACATGGTCGCCTTCGGCATGAGCCCGCAGCGCGCCGTCGAGGCGCCCCGCTTCGCGACCCAGTCGTTCCCGGACTCGTTCTGGCCCCACCGCTCCTTCCCGGGCCGCGTCACCCTCGAGGGTCGCCTCCCGGAGGCCACCGCCGCGGCGCTGCGCGCCCGCGGCCACGAGGTGGAGCGCTGGACGGACTGGGAATGGCGGGCCGGCGGCGTGTGCCTGGCGCGGGTCGACGACGCCGGGATCCGCTGGGGCGCGGCGGACCCGCGCCGAGACTCCTACGCGGTGGCGTGGTGAGACGCGCGACCCCGCCCGACTGGCGCCGCCGGACGCTACGGGCCCCGGCGTCCCGGCCCCTTCGATGCCTCACGCGCAGCGGGCGGATCCTCCTGCTCCTCCTGTCCGTGACGGGCTGCGCGGTCGAGCCGCCAAGGCCGGCGCTGCTGCCGCCGCCCCTCGAGACCCCCGGCCTCCTCGCCCTGGTGCCGCCCCCGATCGTCTCGCGGTTCGGGGAGTGGCGCGGCGAGGGCGGCGCGGCGACCCCGACGCGTCACGCGGGGATCGACATCCGGGCGACGACGGGCACACCGGTGCTGGCCGCCGCCGACGGAGTGGTGCTCCGGACCGGCTCCCAGGCCTTCGCCGGGCGACTCATCGTGGTCGAGCACGACGTCGATCTCACGACGGCGTACTACCACCTCTCGGCGGTGGAGGTCGTGGGCGGCCAGGTCGTGCGGCGGGGCGAGGTCATCGGACGGGTCGGCACGACCGGGAACGCGACGGCGCCGCACCTGCACTTCGGGGTCTGCCGGCGCGAGGGGGGGCTCTGCGGGGATCGGCTCGACGGGGGCTGGGAGGACCCGACACGGCACTGGATCGCGGCCAACCCGTGCTTCGTGTCAGGGCAGCCCTATGCCCCCCAGGTCCGCCGCCTCACGTACCCCGTGCCCTGCCAGCCCGCGCCCGCGGCTGGCGGGCCCGCCGAGCGCGCGCCCGGAACTGCGCTCGGGGCTCGACTGTCGCTCAGACCCGCGTAGCGCGGCCGGTTACGCCTCGACCGCCTCCACAACCTTCGTGAAGGTCAGTTCGTCCCTGCGGACGTCGACCCGCACGGTGTCGCCCGGCTGGATCTCTCCCTCCAGAAGCTTGAGCGCCAGAGGATCCTGCACCCGCCGCTGAAGCGTGCGCTTGAGCGGACGCGCGCCGAAGACCGGGTCGAAACCCTCCCGCGCGAGCAACGCCTTCGCGCCGTCCGTGAGCTCGAGCGCGATCCGCTTCTCGCCCAGGCGCTTCCTGAGGTGCGCCGCCTGGATGTCGACGACCACCTTGATCTCGTCGAGCCCGAGCGGCCGGAACACGATGACCTCGTCGATCCGGTTCAGGAACTCCGGCCGGAGGTGCTGTCGCAGCTCCTCCAGCACGAGCGGGCGCACCTTGTCCGGGTCCCTGACCTCCCGGAAGTGGTGGCTCCCCAAGTTCGAGGTCATGATCACGACGGTGTTGCGGAAGTCCACCGTCCGCCCGTGGCCGTCCGTGAGCCGGCCGTCGTCGAGGAGCTGGAGGAGCGCGTTCCAGACGTCGGGGTGCGCCTTCTCGACCTCGTCGAACAGCACGACCGAGTACGGGCGCCGCCGCACCGCCTCGGTGAGCTGGCCGCCCTCCTCGAAGCCGACGTAGCCCGGCGGGGCGCCCAGGAGCCGGGCGACCGTGTGCTTCTCCATGTACTCGGACATGTCCATCCGCACCATCGCCCGCTCGTCGTCGAACAGGAACTCGGCGAGCGCCCGCGCGAGCTCCGTCTTGCCGACGCCGGTCGGTCCGAGGAAGAGGAAGGACCCGATGGGCCGGTTCGGATCGGACAGGCCCGAGCGCGCCCGCCGCACGGCGTTCGAGACGGCGCGGATCGCCTCGGGCTGGCCCACCACGCGCCGCGCGAGACGGTCCTCCATCTGGACGAGCTTCTGGACCTCGCCCTCGATGAGGCGGGTGACCGGGATGCCGGTCCACTTGGCGACGACCTCGGCAACGTCCTCCTCGTCGACCTCCTCCTTGAGGAGGCGCCCCTGCCCGTGCTGCTCGGCGAGGCGCGCGTTCTCGGCCTCGAGCCGCTGCTGGAGCTGGTGGAGGGTGCCGAACCGGAGCTCGGCAGCCCGGTTGAGGTCGCCGCGCCGCTCGGCATCGGCCATGGCCGTCCGCGCGGCGTCCATCTCCTCCGCGATCTTCCCGATGCGCCCGATGGCATCCTTCTCACCCTGCCAGCGGACCTTGAAGGCGGTCGAGCGCTCCTTGAGGTCGGCGAGCTCGCGGTCCAGGCGCTCGAGGCGCTCCCGCGACGGCTCGTCGGTCTCCTTGGCGAGCGACACGCGCTCGATCTCGAGCTGCATGATGCGGCGCTCGATCTCGTCGAGCTCGGCCGGCATGGAGTCGATCTCGATCCGGAGCCGCGAGGCGGCCTCGTCGACGAGGTCGATGGCCTTGTCGGGCAGGAACCGGTCGGCGATGTACCGGTGGGAGAGGACGGCTGCCGCCACCAGCGCCGAGTCCTTGATCCGCACCTTGTGGTGGACCTCGTACTTGTCCTTGAGCCCGCGGAGGATCGCAATCGTGTCCTCTACCGAGGGCTCCTTGACGAAGATGGGCTGGAACCGCCGCTCGAACGCCGCGTCCTTCTCGACGTGCTTCCGGTACTCGTCGAGGGTGGTGGCGCCGATGCAGCGGAGCTCCCCGCGGGCGAGGGCCGGCTTCAGCATGTTCGAGGCGTCCATCGCGCCCTCGGCGCCGCCGGCGCCGACGAGCGTGTGGAGCTCGTCGATGAAGCAGACGATCTCGCCGCCCGCCTCGGTGATCTCGCGGAGCACGGCCTTCAGGCGGTCCTCGAACTCGCCGCGGTACTTGGTCCCCGCGATGAGGGCGCCCAGGTCGAGCGCCACGAGGCGCTTGCCCTTCAACCCCTCGGGGACGTCCCCCGCGATGATGCGCTGGGCGAGCCCCTCGACGATGGCGGTCTTGCCGACGCCCGGCTCGCCGATCAGGACGGGGTTGTACTTCGTCCGCCGCGAGAGCACCTGGACGACCCGGCGGATCTCGTCGT
>JBGQGN010000162.1:0-7849 GCA_041497395.1 Methylomirabilia bacterium | reverse complement strand
TGCTTCTTCGCCAACGCCGGGACCGACTTCGCGTCGATCGTCGACGCCTTCGCGCGCTTCGGGACCGAGGGGAAGACGACCCCGCGTCCGATCGCCGTGCCGCACGAGTTCGTCGCGGTATCGATGGCCCACGGCTACTACTTGGTCACGGGGCGGCCCCAGGTCGTGATGGTGCACGTCACGGTCGGCACCGCGAACGGCCTCGGCGCGGTCATCAACGCCTCCCGGACACAGGTCCCCGTCCTCTTCACGGCCGGGCGAACCCCGATCACCGAGGAAGGCGGCCTCGCCGGAGCGCGGGACACCCACATCCACTGGGCGCAGGAGTCCTTCGACCAGGCCGGGATGCTCCGGGAGTACGTCAAGTGGGACTACGAGCTCCGCCAGCCCGTCCAGCTGGAGGCGGTGGTCGACCGTGCGCTCGAGCTCGCGATGGCCGAGCCGCGCGGACCTGTCTACCTCACGCTGCCCCGCGAGGTGCTGGCGCAGCCGCTCGCCGAGCTGACGATCTCGTCGCCGGCGCGCCGGCAGGTGGAGAGCCGGCGCTTCCCCGATCCCGCGCGGATCGAGGAGGCGGCCGAGCGGCTGGCCGCCGCGCGGAACCCGCTGATCGTCACCGCCGAGCTGGGGCGAGCGCGGCCGGCGGTGGATGGGCTGGTCGCGCTCGCCGACGCCGGCGCCTTCCCGGTGCTCGAGTCGAGCCCTGCGTACGTGAACTTCCCGGCGGACCATCCATGCCACACCGGCTGGGTCTTCGGGAGCCAGGATTACCCGGGGATGGCCGAGGCCGACGTCGTGCTCGTGATCGACTGCGACGTGCCCTGGTTCCCGTCGCGCTCGCGGCCCGCCGACGACGCCACCGTGATCCAGCTCGCCGTCGATCCGTTCTACTCCCGGTATCCGATGCGCTCATTTCCCTGCGACGTCCCGCTCGCTGCCGAGCCGGCGGTGGCGCTGCCGCTTCTGGCCGAGGCGGTCCGGCGTCGCGCCGACCCCGCCGCCGTCGCGGCGCGGCGGGCGCAGCTCGGCGAGGCGCACCGGGCGCGCCGCGAGAGCTGGGCCAGGGCCGCCCTGGAGGAACGCGCTCGCACGCCGATCGGCTTCCAGTGGGCTTCCCGGTGCGTCGGCGAGGTGCTCGGCTCCGACACGATCGTCGTCAACGAGTACCCGCTGGATCTTCGTCACGCCCCGCCGTCGGGACCCGGGGCCTGCTTCGGCTCGCCCCACTCCGGGGGGCTTGGCTGGGGCCTGGGGGCCGCCCTCGGCGCGAAGCTCGGGGCGCCGGACAGGACCGTCATCGCGACGGTCGGGGACGGGGCCTACATCTTCGGGGCTCCGACGGCCGCCCACCTGACGGCGCAACTCCACGAGCTGCCGTTCCTGACGGTGATCTTCAACAACGCCGCCTGGGAGGCCGTCGAGCGCGCCACGCGCTCCGTGCATCCCGACGGCTGGGCGGCGACGACCGCGGCATTCCCCCTGACCGGGCTCTCCTCCTCCGCTCGCTACGAGGAGATCGTGCGGAGCTTCGGCGGCCACGGTGAGCGCGTCGAGGATCCGGCCGAGCTGCCGGGAGCGCTCCGCCGCGCCCTGCGGGTCGTCCGGGACGAGGGCCGCCAGGCCGTCCTGAACGTCATCTGCCGACGCCAGGCCGGCTCGCCCAAGGGGTAGTCGTCCCGCCAGTTCGCCTCCGGTCTTCATGATGCGCGAAGGGATCGCCCGGGCGACGGGCCTGTCACTGTCGGAGATCTCCACGACTCTGCGGTTTCTGGGGCGGGTACCCGCCTTCCTGCGCCGCCCGTTCTCCGATGCCGAGGCCCGCGCGCTCGTCCGCGATCGACTGTCTGGTCGAGAGGCGGCGTTTTTGGCTCTCGTCCGGCGAACGGTCTACGAGCGGAGTGAGAGTCCGTACCGGATGCTCCTGCGCGAGGCCGGATGCGAGCTCGGCGACCTTGCGCGGCTGGTCCAAGGGGAGGGTGTCGAGGGCACCCTTCGAGAGCTGCTGCGCCGGGGAGTGTACCTGACCGTATCGGAGTTCAAGGGACGGGTGCCGGTCAGGCGGGGGGCCATGACGTTCACGGTCGACCCCGCGCGCCTTCGGAACGCCGCGATGCGTGCTCAGATGATGAGTCGGACCAGCGGCAGTCGCGGGGCGCGGGCACTCGTGCCCATGGATCTGCGCGCCGTGCGCGACCGTGCAGTGTATCGCTACCTGGCGCTCGCCGCTCAGGGCGGCGTGCGCTGGCGCCACGCGCTCTGGGTCGTCCCAGGCTCGTCGCCCATCGTCACCATGCTCCAGTTCTGCGCGGGCGGGATGTGGCCGGTCCGCTGGTTCTCGCAGGTCGATCCGGTCTCGGTCTCCCTGCCGGCGGCATACCGCTGGAGTGGACGCGCGCTCCGTCTCGCGGCCTTGGCCGCGGGCCGGAAATTGCCGGGGCCGACGTACGTCGCGCTCGACGAGCCTCTGCCAATCGTCCGGTGGATGCGAGAGATCCATGCAGCGGGCGGCACGCCCCACATCCACACCTTTCCGAGCTCGGCTGTGCGACTCTGCCAGGCTGCCGCGGCTGCCGGCCTCGACATCGCCGGGAGTCGGTTCACCGTGCTCGGTGAGCCGCTCACGCCCGTGAGACTGGACCTGATCCAGCGGACGGGGGCGGCGGCATACCCGAGCTATTCCACGGTGGAGTGCGGGCCCATCGGGGGCGCGTGCGGCGCCCCCGCGACGGCGGATGACGTCCACGTCCATCATGATCGCCACGCCTTGGTGCAGCCGGGAGCGGGCATGGACGTCGGCGGTCTTCCCTCGGACGGCCTCTTGGTGAGCACCGTCTGTCCTGAGTTGCCGCTGGTCCTGCTGAACGTCTCGCTCGGGGATCGCGGGGTTCTTGAGCGCCGCGCCTGTGGGTGCCCGCTGGAGCGCCTCGGCTGGACGACCCACCTCCACACCATCCGGAGCTTCGAGAAGCTCACGACGGCGGGGATGACGGTGGTCGACATGGACGTGGTCCACGTCCTCGATGAGCTCCTGCCGAGGCGCTTCGGCGGCGGGCCCACCAGCTATCAGCTGGTCGAGATCACGACCGGCAGCACTCCGTCGCTGGAGCTCCTGGTCCATCCGGCGCTCGGCCGCCTGGACGAGGTGGCAATCCGCGACGCCTTCCTCGAGTCCATCGCCGGCCTCTCGCCGGCGGGGCGTGTCACGGCCCTTCGGTGGCGTGCCGAAGGTTTGCCGCGAGTCGAGCGGCGGTCGCCGCTGACGACAGTCACCGGGAAGATCCTCCACGTCCACCAGGGTGGCCTCACCGACCCGCAATGAAAGCGCGGTTCCCCCGACGCCCGCCGTTCCCGTCGATCCGGCTGCTTGCCGACTTTCTCCGATCGGCGGGAGTATTCCGGCGCCCCGGAGGCGGGGCGGACCCCTCGATCTTGACTCTTGACCGGACCGACGTCTCGGGTGTTAGTGAGGGCTCCGAGAGGCTCGATCTCCCAGGAGGTGTGAACATGGCCGTTCCCGCCAAGCCGAAACCCTCGAAGCGGGCTCAGGAGACGGCGCCGCGAGCGGCGACGAAGAAGGTGACGCTCCCGTACACCGGCAAGGAGTTTCTCGAGAGCCTCGACGACGGCCGTGAGGTCTGGATCTACGGCGAGCGGGTGAAGAAGATCACCACGCACCCGGCCTTCCAGAACTGCGCCCGCATGCTCGCGCGTCTCTACGACGCGCTGCACGACGACCACGAGCGCGGCACGCACGTGCTCACCGAGCCCACGGCGCAGGGCGGGTTCACGCACCGCTACTTCCGGGCGCCCACCACGGTGGAGGAGCAGGTCGCCGGGCGCGACGCGATCGCCGCGTGGGCCCGCATCACCTACGGCTGGCTCGGTCGCTCGCCCGACTACAAGGCGGCGTTCCTGGGGACGCTCGGGGCGAACGCCGAGTTCTATGCCCCGTATCAGGCGAACGCCCGGCGCTGGTACCAGTACTCCCTGGAGCGCGTGCCGTTCATCAACCACGCGATCATCCATCCGCCGGTCGACCGCAACATGGCGCCCGGCGCGCCCGGCGGGCCGACCGACATCTACACGCGCGTGACCAAGGAGACGGACGCCGGCATCTACGTGTCCGGGGCCAAGGTGGTCGCGACGGGCTCGGCGCTGACGCACTTCACCTTCGTCGCCCACCACGGGCTCATCCCCGTGCAGGGGAAGAACTTCGCGATCGTGTTCATGGTGCCGACGAACGCGAAGGGGGTGAAGCTCATCTGCCGGGTCTCGAACGAGCTGCGGGCCGCCGTGCTGGGGAGCCCCTTCGACTATCCGCTCTCCAGCCGGCTCGACGAGAACGACGCTATCTTCGTGATGGACAACGTGTTAGTGCCCTGGGAGGACGTGTTCGTGCACGGCGACGTCGAGAAGGCGAACAACTTCTTCCCGCGCACGGGGTTCCTCCCTCGCGCCCTCATCCACGGCTGCACGCGGCTCGCGGTGAAGCTCGACTTCATCACCGGCCTCCTGATCAAGGCGACCGAGATCACCGGCGCGCGGGCGTTCCGGGGCGTCGAGGCGAACATCGGCGAGGTCATCGCCTGGCGCAACATGATCTGGGGGCTGTCCGACGCGATGGCGAAGACCGCTGACCCGTGGACGGGCGGCTGCGTCCTGCCGGGCATGGAGCCGGCCGCGGCGTACCAGGTGCTGGCGCCCGAGGCCTACGTTCAGGTCAAGAACCTCATCGAGAAGACCGTGGCGAGCGGGCTCATCTACCTGAACTCGCACGCGAAGGATTTCAAGACGGCGGACCTCCGCAAGTATCTCGACCTCTACCTGCGGGGGTCGGGCGGCGTCGACGCGGTCGAGCGGGTCAAGCTCATGAAGCTTCTGTGGGACGCGATCGGGACCGAGTTCGGGGGACGGCACGAGCTGTACGAGATCAACTACTCCGGCAGCCACGAGGAGATCCGGCGCTACGCTTTGTTCGGCGCCCTCGCCTCCGGCCAGTACGACCGCTGGAAGCAGTTCGCCGAGTCGTGCATGGCGGAGTACGATCTCGACGGCTGGAAGGCGAAGGACCTCGTCAACACCGCCGGGCTCAGCGCGCTGCGCTGATGCCGCGCGCGTTCGACGACCTCGTCTTCCGGGCGGCCCTCGGCCGCTTCGCCACCGGCGTGATCGTGCTGACGGCGGGCCCGCGGCGCACGCCCCACGCGATGACCGCCAACGCGTTCATGTCGGGCTCGCTCGAGCCGCCGCTCGTGGTCGTGTCGGTGGGGCAGAAGGCGCGCATGCACGCGCGGCTCAGGACGGCGCGGCGATTCGGGATCAGCATCCTCGACCAGGCGCAGGAGCCTGCCAGCCGCCACTTTGCCGGCCAGACCGTCGCGGGCTTCAGGCCGGCCTTCGGAGAGATTGCCGGCGTCCCCGTGCTCGCCCAGGCGGCCGTGGTGATCGCGGCGCGGGTGAAACATCGCTACCGATGCGGCGACCACACGCTCTACGTCGGCGAGGTCCAGAAGCTGGCCGTCAACGACGCGGCGCCGCCGCTCCTCTTCCACGCGGGTCGCTACGGGATGCTCGAGCCCTACCGCGAGCCGCTCGGCCGGCTCCCCGAGCCCTACCCCTCGTTCTTCTGAGCGCGGGGTGACGAATTGGAGTCGGGGACGGGCGGCCCGATAATGGGAGCCATGGACACCGTGACGACGACGCCACGCTCCCCGGACCGTCCCGATCTGAGCCTCGACGACCGCTATCTCCGGGAGGAGGGGACGGTCTACCTCTCCGGCATGCAGGCCCTCGTGCGCTTGCCGATCGACCAGAGCCGGCGCGACCGCCGAACGGACCTCCGGATCGGGACGTTCATCAGCGGCTACCCCGGCTCGCCCCTCGGGGGCTACGACCTTGCCCTCCGCCAGGCGCGTCGGATCCTGACCGAGCACGACATCCGCCACGTGCCGGGCGCGAACGAGGAGCTCGCCGCCACGGCGCTCTCGGGGACCCAGATGCTCGACCGCTATCCGCACTCCCGCTACGACGGGGTCGTGGGCCTCTGGTACGGGAAGGGCCCCGGCGTCGACCGGAGCGGAGACGCGCTGAAGCACGGCAACTTCGCGGGGACCAGCCGGCACGGCGCCGTCGTGGTGCTCTCCGGCGACGACCACGAGGCGAAGAGCTCGACCATGCCCTACCAGGACGACTACGCCTTCGTGGGGCACGGCATGCCGATCCTCTACCCGGCCTCGACGGGGGAGTTCCTCACGCTCGGGCTCCACGCGATCGCGCTCTCGCGCTTCTCGGGCTGCTGGGTGGCCATGAAGCTCGTGGGGCAGCTCGCCGACGGCGGCGAGACGGTCCACGTGTCGCCCGACGACCCCGGGATCGTGGTGCCGGCGCTCCTGATCGACGGCAAGCCCTTCCGGAAGTCGACGGACTTCACCTTCTTCCCCGGGCTGAACATCGAGACGGAGCGCCAGCTCTACTACGAGCGCCACCGGGCCGTGCTGGCCTACGCGCGGGCGAACAGCCTCACCTGGGCCGAGATCGGCGCCCGCGGGGACCGCGTGGGCCTGGTGACGGCGGGCAAGTCGTACGCCGATCTCCGCCAGGCCCTCCTCGACCTCGGTCTCGACGAGGCCGCGTTACGGCGCCTCGGCGTGCGCCTCTTGAGGGTGGGGCTCATCTACCCGCTCGACGCCGACGCGGTGCGCGCCTTTGCGCGGGACCTCGACGAGATCGTGGTGGTCGAGGAGAAGCGCGGGTTCCTCGAGGCGCAGGTGAAGGAGGCGCTCGCCGGGCTCCCACGGGGGGTCCGGGTGTTCGGCAAGGCCGACGAGACCGGCGCGCCGCTGTTCCCGATCCAGGGGGGCATGGACTCCGACGTGGTGGCCGAGCGGCTGGGACCCCGGCTTCTCCGCCTCGCCGAGGGCCAGCCCGACCTGGCGGCAGGGATCCGGAGCCGGCTCGACACGCTCCGGGCGATTCGCGCGCGGCCGCACGAGGTGCACCCGGGCCGGACGCCGAACTACTGCTCCGGGTGCCCCCACAACGTCGGCACGCGGCTCCTGCCGGGCGAGGTGGCGTGGGGCAGCCCCGGGTGTCACTCGTTCGCCTCGATCATCGAGCAGCCCGAGCGGCACATCGTCTCGATGACCCAGCTCGGTGGCGAGGGACTGCCGTGGATCGGGCTCGCGCCGTACACCGACCGGCCGCACCTCGTGCAGAACGTCGGCGACGGCTCGCTGTTCCACTCGTCGTACCTGAACATCCGGTTCTGCGTCGCGGCCGGGGCCAACATCACGTTCAAGATCCTCTACAACGGGTTCGTCGCGAACACGGGCGCCCAGGAGATGGTCGGCGGGAAGCCCGTGCCCGAGCTGACGCGGATGCTCGAGCTGGAGGGTGTGCGGGCGACGGTGGTCCTGACCAAGGATCCCGACGCGTATCGCGGCGCCGAGCTCGCCGGCAATGCGCGCGTGGAGCCCGTTGAGCGCCAGGAGGCGGTGTTGCGCGAGCTCGCGGCCACGCGGGGCGTCACCGTGCTGATACATGATGGCATCTGCGCCAACGAGCGCCGGCGCCGGCAGAAGCGCGGCCAGTTGCCGGCGTCGAACCGCTTCGTCGTGATCAACGAGGAGGTCTGCGAGGGCTGCGGGCACTGCGGGGCGCTGACGAACTGCATGTCGCTCCACCGGGTCGAGACGGAGCTCGGGCCGAAGACCCAGATCCACGCCTCTTCTTGCAACCAGGATCTCTCCTGCCTCGGCGGGGACTGCCCCTCGTTCGTGACGGTCGAGACGGAGCCCGGGACGGGCTACCGGAGGCCCGCGGCCCCCGTCCTCCCGGCCGACGTCGTGCC
>JBGQGN010000161.1:0-7942 GCA_041497395.1 Methylomirabilia bacterium | reverse complement strand
TCAACCGCGACCAGGTGCTGGCCAACAAGAAGCCGGGGACGTATGGCGACGCCGGGGACTACGGTGAGGCCTACCTCGGGGACAACGTGGCCGGCTCGGGCCCCTACACCAAGGAGTCGTGGGACCGGGCCACCACGCTGGTCATGAAGGCGTTCCCGGGCTACTGGCGGGGGTGGAAGCCCAACCAGATCACCCGAGTCATCTACCGGACCGTCCAGGAGGAGGCGACCATGCGGACGCTCCTCCTCGGAGGGCAGGCCGACATGATCGATCAGTGGCGGACGCCCACCACCTTCGAGCAGCTCAAGAAGACCGCGGGCATCGTGGTGGACGAGACGCCAAGCGCCCAGCTCTATCACATCGAGCTGAACACCCAGCGGGCGCCACTGTCCGACATCCGCGTCCGCAGAGCGCTCACCCTCGCGTTCGACTACAAGACGGCCATCGAGCAGGTCTTCAAGGGCGCGGTCCTGGCGAAGGGCCCCCTGCCGAACCGGGTTTACGGCCACAGCGAGAAGGTTCAGGCCTACGCGCAGAACGTCGAGCAGGCGAAGCGCGAGCTGGCAGACGCCGGCGTCAAGCCGGGTCAGCTCACCTTCGACTACTGGTTCCCCACCGGGAACGAGCTCGGTCGGCAGATTGGCCTCCTCGCCCAGGCGAACTTCGCCGCCATCGGGGTCAAGCTGAATCTCAAGGAGACGCCGTGGGCCCAGATGGTCCAGGCGTCGGCCAGCGCCGAGACCAATCCCGACGTGGCGTCGATCTTCGACACGCTCAAGTACCCGCACCCCGACAGCCACACCTACGGGATGTATCACCCGAGTGCGTGGGGGAGCTACCGCACGATCAGCCGGTACAAGAACGACGAGGTCACCCGGGTGCTCGAGCAGGCCCGCGCGACCGTCGAGCGGGAGGCGCAACTCGGGTTCTACAAGCGGAGCCAGGAGCTGGTCGTCCAGGACTATCCGAGCATCTACGTGGCCAACCCCCTCCACCGCATCGCGTTCCGCGACTACGTCAAGGGCTACCGCTACGTCGGGCTCCTCGGGTACGACGTGGCGTTCTACGACTTCACCATCGAGAAGAAGTAGCGTCACCCCGCGGGGGCGGCGCGACCGCCGCCCCCGCCGCCCATGCGCGAGTTCCTCCTCCGCCGTCTCATCCAGGTCGTCCCCACCGTACTCGGCCTGCTGGTCCTGATCTTCGTGGTGTCGCGCGTGATCCCGGGCGACCCCGTCCGGCTCGCCCTCGGCCCCGAGGCCACGAAGGACCAGATCGCGGCCTACCAGGAGAAGCTCGGGCTCGACCGGCCGCTGCCCGCCCAGTTCGGCCACTACGTGGCCGGGCTCTTCCGCGGCGACCTCGGGGAGTCCATCCGGACCTACCGGGACGTCCGCCTCGACATTCGGGACTTCCTCCCAGCCACCGTCGAGCTGGTGACCACCGCGCTCGTGCTCGCGGTGTGTCTCGGCGTGCCCTTCGGGATCCTGTCGGCGGTGTACCCGAACACATGGGTGGACAACCTGAGCCGCCTGGTGGCGGTGCCCGGCGTGGCCCTGCCCCGCTTTTGGGTCGGCATCCTTCTGCAGGTGGGACTGGCCTACCAGCTGGGCCTCTTCCCGATCGTGGGCCGGGCGTCCCGCGCGCCCCAGTTGATCAGCGGGCTCTACCTGCTCGACGCGACGCTGACCGGTGACCCTGCTGCGTTCCTCGACGCGGCCCGGCACCTCGCCCTCCCCACCCTCACGCTCGCCCTGCCCACACTGGCTCAGGTCGCACGCCTCACCCGGGCGGCGATGATCGACGTGCTGCGGCGGCCCTTCATGCTCGTCCATGCCGCCTACGGTGTGCCCCCGCGGCGTCTCGTGTGGCGCTACGGGCTCAGGAATGGCCTGACGTCGATCCTCACCCTCGTGGGGATGACCTACGGGGCGCTGATCGAGAACGCCTTCCTCGTCGAGGTGGTGTTCTCGTGGCCCGGTCTCTCCGCGTATGGCGCGGCCGCGGTCCTCGCCAAGGACTTCAACGCGGTGGTGGGCGTCACCCTCGTGGTCGGGCTCTCGTTCGTCCTCGCCAACGCGCTGGTGGACATCCTGTACGGCTATGTCGATCCCCGCATCCGCTACAACTGAGGTGCCTGGAGTCCTCGCCGACACCCGGCCCCGGCGACCAGCCCGGTGGGTCCGCCGTCTGCTCCGCAACCCCCTGTCGGCGGCCGGGGCGACGATCGTCCTCCTCCTGGTCGGCTGCACGCTGACACCCGGGCTCCTGGCGCCCTTCCCGGAGGACGCTGGTCCGAGCGTCCATTTCGACCGGGCCGCCCAGCCTCCCGGCCCCGTCCACTGGTTCGGGACCGACGAGGTCGGCCGCGACATCTTCAGCCGTACGGTGTACGGGGCGCGCGTCTCCCTCGCCCTGGTGGTGGTGGTGCTCGGCATCGCGCTGGGCGTCGGCGTGCCCCTCGGCCTCGTCGCCGGGTATTGGAACGGCCGCTGGCCGAGCACCGGGATCATGCGCGTGACCGACGTCTTCCTGTCGGTGCCACCCCTCGCCCTCGCGCTCGCAGTGACCGCCGCGTTCCGTCCGGATCTCGGGAGCGCGATGGTGGCCATCTCGTTCACGTGGTGGCCGTGGTTCACCCGGCTCGTCTACGGCGAGGTCCTGTCGCGGCGTGAGGAGCCGTACGTCGAGGCCGCCCGCGCGCTCGGGCAGCACGACGGCGTGATCCTGTTCCGTGAGATCCTGCCCAACGTGGTGTCGCCCATCGTGGTCAAGGCAACGCTCGACGTGTCCTTCGTGATCCTGCTCGGCTCCGGGCTCGCCTTCCTGGGAGTGGGCGCCCAGGAGCCCACTCCCGACTGGGGGGCCATGGTGGCGCGCGGGCGAACGTTTCTCCCCGTACACTGGTGGATGTCCACCATGCCGGGGTTGGCCATCTTCGTGGCGGTGATGGGATTCAACCTGCTCGGGGACGCGCTCCGCGACGCCCTCGACGTCTGGGATCAGTGAGGGCGCCCGCGCGCCCCGGCCGGGAGGAGAGCCACCGATGACTCGGCGAGGTGACCGCTACCGCGTGGGCGTGGACATCGGCGGGACCTTCACGGACTTCGTCCTCGTCGACGGAGAGACCGGGCGAGTCCGCCTCCACAAGTGCCTCACGACGCCCAAGGACCCCTCGGCGGGCGCCCTGGAGGGCCTGGAGGAACTCCTCCGGGCGGCCGGGCTCGGCTTCGCAGACCTCGGCGGCATCGTTCACGGCACGACCCTCGTGACCAACGCCATCATCGAGCGGAACGGAAGTCCGCTCGGTCTCCTGACGACGCGTGGGTTCCGGGACGTCCTCGAGATGGGCACGGAGCAGCGTTACGACATCTACGACCTCTTCCTGCGCTTCCCGGAGCCGCTCGTCCCGCGGGCCCTGCGCCACGAGGTCGACGAGCGTCTGGACCGCGACGGGCGCGTGGTCGTGCCGCTCGACCAGGAGCAGGCCCGCCGCGAGGTCGCCGACCTCGTCGAGGCCGGGATCGAGGCCCTCGCCGTCTGCTTCCTCCACGCCTACCGCAACCCGGCCCACGAGCGCGCGGTGGCCGACATGGTCCGGCGCGAGTTCCCCGGCTTGGCCGTGTCGCTCTCCTCCGAGGTCGTCCCCGAGCTCCGGGAATACGAGCGGAGCGCGACCACCGCGGCCAACGCCTACGTGCAGCCCCTCATGGCCCGGTACGTCGCCAAGCTCGAAGCCGCCCTCGCCGAGCGCGGCTTCGCCGGGCGCTTCTACCTGATCCAGTCCGCGGGCGGCATGACGCCGCCCGCAACCGCGCGGCGGTTCCCGATCCGCCTCCTCGAGTCAGGGCCGGCTGGCGGCGCGCTGGTCGCCGCCTTCTTCGGGCGGCAGGTCGGCCACCCAGACGTTCTCGCCTTCGACATGGGCGGGACCACCGCCAAAGCCTGCCTCGTCCAGGACGGCCGGCCCGACGTCGCGCCGGCCATGGAGGCCGCGCGTGTGCACCGGTTCAAGCGGGGCAGCGGCCTCCCCATCAAGGCGCCCGTGATCGATATGATCGAGATCGGGGCGGGTGGCGGGTCGATCGCCCACGTCGACGCCCTAGGCCTCCTCAAGGTCGGTCCGCGGAGCGCGGGAGCCGACCCGGGGCCGGCCTGCTACGGGCTCGGAGGGAAGGAGCCGACCGTCACCGACGCGAACCTCCTCCTGGGTTACCTGGATCCCGCATTCTTCCTCGGCGGGCGCATGCGGCTCGACCGGCCGGCGGCCGAGGCGGCGGTGGCCGCGCTCGCCGAACAGCTCGGACTCGATCGGATGGGCACCGCGTGGGGCATCTACGAGATCGTGTGCGAGAACATGGCGGCCGCCGCGCGGGTGCACATCGTGGAGAAGGGCCGCGACCCGCGCCGGTACGCGATGGTGGCCTTCGGCGGCGCAGGGCCGGCGCACGCGGCGCGCGTGGCCCGAATCCTGGGAATCGGTGAGGTCATCGTGCCGCCCGCCTCGGGCGCCGCCGCGGCCCTCGGCTTCCTAGTGGCGCCGATCAGCTTCGAGTTTGTCACCTCGCTCCCGGGGGTGCTCGGCGAACTGGACCTTGCGGCGGTGAACCGGCTCCTCCACGACCTCGAGGCGCAGGGGCGGACCCTCCTCGCGGAGGCCGGAGTGCCCGTGGCCGACGTCACGGTCACGCGGCGTGCGGAGATGCGCCTCCTAGGGCAGGTCCACGACATCGCGGTGGCGCTTCCGGCGGGCCCGATTCGGCATGATGACCTCCCCGCCATCGAGGCCGCCTTCATCGCCGAGTACGGGCGGCTCTACACTCACGTCTACACCGGCACCGTCATCCAGGCGATCAACTGGCGCGTCCTCACCGCCGGGCCGGCTCCCACCGTCCACGTCGGCGGTCAGGACGGCGTGATGGCGGGCGCGACCGCACGGAAGGGCAACCGCCCTGCCTACTTCCCGGAAGCTGGGGGCTTCGTCTCCACGCCGGTGTACGACCGGTACGCGCTGGCCCCGGGCGAGACCCTCGTCGGCCCCGCCATCGTCGAGGAGCGCGAGTCCACGACGGTGGTGCCGCCGGGCGACCGGCTCGAGGTGGATCCGCGCGGAAACCTCCGGATCCGTGTGGCCCGCACCACCTCGCTCGAGCCCGTCGTGCCGGCGGGCCTCGACCTCATCCCGGCGATCGCGCGCATCGAGGCCGACCCGGTCGGCCTCGAGATCATGTGGAGCCGACTCATCAACATCGTCGAGGAGTGCTGGCTGACGGTCTGGCGAACGGCCTTCTCCCTCATCATCGGCGAGGCGCAGGACTTCGCCTGCGAGCTGCTGGACCCCCAGGGCAACTCGCTCGCCCACTCGCCGCGGGCGATGCCCGTTTTCAACCTGACCCTTCCCCGCGCCGTCCGCGCCATCCTGGAGCGCTTCCCGGCCGAGACGCTCGCCCCCGGCGACGTCCTGATCACCAACGATCCGTGGATCTGCGCCGGGCACCTGTTCGACGTCGCCATCGTGACGCCCGTGTTCCGGGACGGTCGGGTGGTCGCCATTCTCGGGACGATCGGCCATGTGACGGACATCGGGGGCACCCGGGACAGTCTGAGCGCGCGCGAGATCTACGAGGAGGGGTTCCAGATCCCGCCGATGAAGCTTTACCGGGCCGGGGCGCCGAACGAGGATCTCTTCCGGCTCCTGGCCGAGAACGTCCGCAAGAGCGAGCAGGTCCTCGGGGACCTCCACGCGCTGATCTCCGCCAATGCCACCGGGGCCCAGCGACTCCTGGCCTTCATGGAGGAGTACGGACTGGAGGATCTCGAAGCGCTGGCGACCGTGATCCAGGACCGCTCCGAGCGCGCGATCCGCGAGGCCATTCGCCGGGTGCCGGATGGCACCTACCGGAGCGAGATCTGGAACGACGGGCTCGGCACGCCGCTCCGCTATCCCGTCACGGTGACGGTAGAGGGCGAGACGATCGACGTCGACTTCGCGGGGGCCCCACCCCAGCAACCGCGGGGCGGCTCGAACTGCACCTACAACTACACGGCAGCGCACACGGTGTACCCGCTCAAGTGCATCCTGTCGCCCGGCGTGCCCAGCAACGCCGGGTGCTACCGACCCTTCCGCGTGACGGCCCCCGAGGGCAGCATCCTGAACTGCACGAAGCCCGCCTCGGTCAACGTGCGGACGCGAACAGGCTGGTACATCGCGCCGAACCTGTTCATGGCGCTGGCGGGAGCGATGCCGGATCGGGTCCAGGCGTTCACGGGTCTCCCGGCTTCCATCACCTTGTACGGTCAGGGCCCGGACGGCCGCTTCTACAGCGACCACCTCTTCCAGGGGGGCGGCCAGGGCGCTTCCGCCCAGGGCGACGGCAAGTCGGCGCTCCTCTGGCCGACCAGCGCCGCTAACACGTCGATCGAGCTCTTCGAGACGCGAACCCCGATCCTGGTGCTCGAGAAGCGCTATCTCCCGGACAGCGGCGGCCCCGGCCGACACCGCGGTGGGCTCGGCCAGGTCGTCCGCGTGCGGAAGCTCGCCGACGATGGCCGGCCGGCCTATGCCGGCCTCTTTCCCGATGGCGTGCTGACGCGGACGGCAGGCCTCTTCGGGGGTAGTCCAGGCGGCGTCGTGCGGGGGGTGCTCCTCGACGCCGCCGGCGCGGTGGTCACCGACTACGGGGTGGGGAGCCTAGTTACCCTCGAGCGGCCCGACCAGATCCTGGAGCTCAGGCTGGCCGGCGGGGCCGGCTACGGAGATCCGCTGGAGCGCGCGGTCGAGCTGATCCAGCGCGATCTGGACCACGGCTACGTCACGGCGCGGGCGGTGGTCGAAGACTACGGCAGGGCGATGACGGCGGACGGGCGCGTCGTCCCGGTCACGGGTCCACTCACGCCAGACGACCTGGACGGTTAGCCGTGTGACGGTTGGCCGAATCGCCCGGCGATGCTGCGCGCCGCCGGGCCGGATTCTCGTCGACTCGGCCGGCTGGCAGCGTCATTTCGGTGCGGGCATGCTGGTGTTCCAGATGTCCCGATGAAGCTTCCACAGCCCGCCGTCACGCTTCCAGATGACGATGTACTTGCCGTTATCGAGCGTCTTCCCACCCTCGCCGACCAACACGTAGGTCCCCACCTCGTGGGCCGTGTCTCCGTGCGCTTCGACCTCGAGGGTGATCAGCTTCACACCCTTCACCCCCGCGTCCATCGCACCCTTCCAGAGTTTCTGGATGGCTTCGCGCCCTCGAGCGATCTCCCCATTCGGGGGAAAGGCCTGACCGGCAGCGGTGTAGTGTGCTGCAACGGCGGCGGCATCGCCCTTCGCGTAGTCGGCCGAGAACTTGGCATTGGCCGCTTCGATGGCCGCCCGTGGCCCCTGGGCTTGCGCGGTCACCGGCCCGGCCATCAGGACCACCCCGAGCGCGATCACAGGTAGGCGAAGTCGCGCGGCCCTCTTCTGGGAGCTCATTGACTCTACCTCCGGGCGCCCGGGCGGCGCCCCTGGCTCCGTTGCGGAACCGGACCGGCGTGCGTGGCGGCCGCCGGACCCCTCAGCCACTCGGTCACACGCAACGCGCCCGTGAGGAATGCACGTGAAGCCACGGAACGGCGGGCCATGGTCTCTCCCTATTCCGTTCTCTCCAAGTGGACCATTTCGCGCATTCGAGCGTCATGGCCATCGGAGCCGTCGCTCCGACGCTCCGGCTCTTTGAGCAACCCGATCCGGCTGAGCACATACAAAACGCCCAAGCTCGCCACTTCTTTGAGGCTGTGGGCTACGGGCAGGTGGAGCATCATCCGCTTCGCCAACTCCGGCTGCGCGTGAGGCCCGCGTAGCCGATAGGTGGCTGCCATGTTGGATCCACACAACAAGCGATATGCGATTTTCGGATCGAAGATATGGTCTCGAATCCGGGGGCGACACCCGATCAGCTCTGCCACG
>JBGQGN010000160.1:0-7956 GCA_041497395.1 Methylomirabilia bacterium | reverse complement strand
CGCGGTTGAAGACCGCGGGCGCTTCCCAGATGGCGCCGTGACCGACGTCCGGCAAGGACCGGAGCCGCGCCCCCGGGATCCGGCCGGCCAGCTCCTCCGCCAGGACGGGCGGCGTGATCAGGTCCTGGCTGCCGACCGCGACCAGCGTCGGGCACCGGATCAGGTGGACGCGATCCCGCGCGTCGTGGCCGAGCGCGGCCTCGGTCTGGCGGAGATAGGCGTGGAGTGCCGTCGGGTGCGGGTGGTGCGTCGCTCGCTGGACGACCATCTCCACCAGCTCGGGCTGGCTCGCGAAGCACGCGGGGGTGAAGAGCCAGACGCTCAGCGCGCGGTAGAAACCCTCGCGGCCGAGCTGGAGCCGGGCCATGCGGACCGCGCCGACGAGCGCCTGAAAGTAGGGGTGCGGCCCCACCCACGTCGCGTGGAGCTGGAGGCTCGCGAACCGCTCGGGCGCGGCCAGGACGGCCTCCTGGGCGATCGCGCCGCCGAGCGACAGCCCGAGCAGGTGGGCGCGCTCGATGCCGAGCGCGTCGAGGAGGGCGAGAAGGTCCTCCGCCATGCCCCGGGTCGTGTACGCCACGGCGGGCGCGTCGCTCCGGCCGGCGCCGCGGTTGTTGAATACGAGCACGCGATGGCGCGGCGTCAGGGCCGCGAGCTGGAACGGCCACGCGGTGCTATCGCCCCCGAGCCCCATCGCCAGGACGACGGGCACCCCGTCCTCGGCGCCGTGCCACTCGTAGTAGAGGCGAATCCCGTTGGCCGTCGCGAACGGCATCGCCGCCTAGACCCGGCCGCCCGGCGCCTGCTCACTCATGGGCCGCCAGCGACTCCGAGAGCGTCTCCCACTCGTGGAGGAGCCAGGCGACCTGCTCCTCCGCCTGCTGGCGCTCGAGCGTGACCGTCCGGGCGCGCTCGCCGTCGGCGTAGAGCGCGGGATCGGCGAGCGTCCGACCCAGATCCGCGAGCCGGGCCTCGATCGCGTGGATCTCGGCCTCGAGGGCGTCGAGGCGTCGCCGGAGCTCGCGCACGGCGGGGTCGACCCGGGGCCGCCGGCGCGCCCGGCCGGCGTGAGGGGGCGCGTCGGCCGGGGCGGCGGCGCTCCTGTCCCGCTTGCCGATCGCCTCGCCGGCTCGTGGCGCCGATGGCTCGGCAGCCGGCGCGGTCTCGCCGGCTGGCCGGCGCTCGATCGCGGCAAGATAGTCGTCGTACCCGCCGAGGTGGATCACGAGGCGGCCGTCCCGGACCTCCACGACCTTCGTTGCCAGGCGGTTGATGAAGTAGCGGTCGTGCGAGATGAAGACCATCGTCCCGGGGAACCCCGCGAGGGCGTCCTCGAGGACGTCCCGGGACGCGAGGTCCAGGTGGTTCGTCGGCTCGTCGAGACACAGGAACGGCGCCGGGCGGACGAGCATCCGCGCGAGCGCGAGCCGCGCCTTCTCGCCTCCCGACAGGACCGCGACGCGCTTCTCCACGGTGTCGCCCGAGAAGAGGAACGCGCCCAAGAGCGTCCGGAGCCGCGTGCGGTCGGTCTCGGGCGCGGCGGCTTCCATCTCCTCGAGGACCGTGCGCGCGGGGTCGAGCGCGTCGAGCTGGTGCTGGGCGTAGTAGTGCGTCGTGACGTGGGCCCCGAGGACCCGCTCCCCCCCGTCTGGGGCGAGCACGCCTGCGAGGATCCGGAGGAGCGTCGACTTGCCGGCCCCGTTCGGCCCGACGAGCGCGATGCGCTCGCCACGCTCGAGGTCGAGGTCGATCCCCCCGTAGACCACCTTCGGGCCATAGGCCTTGGCGATGCGTCGCAGCTGGACGACGTGCCGACCGGTCCGAGGTGGCGCGGGAAACGAGAAGCGGATCTGGCGAGCGGCGCCTTCGACCGCCACCCGGTCCAGGCGATCGAGCATCTTGACCCGGCTCTGGACCTGGCGCGCCTTCGAGGACTTGTAGCGGAAGCGCTCGATGAAGCGCTCGATCTCGGCCACGCGCTTGGCCTGGTTGCGGGCGCGGGCCTCGAGGAGCGCCTGCCGCGCCTCGCGTTGGGCGAGGTAGTCGTCGTAGTCCCCCGGGTAGAGGTCGAGTCCGGTCGGCGAGAGCTCGGCCACCGTCGTGACCATGCGGTTCAGGAAGTAGCGGTCGTGGGAGACGACGACGACGGTGCCGTCGTACGCGCTCAGGTAGTTCTCGAGCCAGCCCAGGGACTCGAGGTCCAGGTGGTTCGTCGGCTCGTCGAGGAGGAGGAGCGTGGGGCCTTGCAGGAGGAGGCGCGCCAGCGCGGCGCGCATCCGCCAGCCCCCCGAGAACTCCAGGAGGGACCGCGCGAGGTCGGCGTCCCGGAAGCCGAGCCCGCTCAGGACGACCCGCGCCTCCGTCTCGAGGCGGTAGCCGCCGAGCGCCTCGAAGCGGTGCTGGAGGTCCCCGTACCGCACGGTCAGCGTCTCGTCGGCCGCCTCGTGGAGCCGGGCGGCCACCGCCTCCAGCTGGCGCTCGATTTCCCAGACCTCCGGGAACCCGGATAGCGCCTCGCCCAGGACCGAGCCGCGGGCCTCCCCCGCCGCCTCCTGGGGAAGGTAGCCGACCGTCGTCTCCCGGGCCCGGCTCACGCGACCGGTGTCGGGCGACTCGAGCCCCACGAGGATGCGGCAGAGCGTGGTCTTGCCGATGCCGTTCGGGCCGACGAGCCCGATGCGCTCGCGTCCGCTGAGCTGCCACGTGATCTCGCGGAACAGCACCCGGTCGCCGTAGGTCTTGGAAACGCCCTCGAGCTGGATCACCCCCACATTCTACGCACGAGCGCCAGCCACCCGGCGGTCTCGCCCTGGCCGGCGCACGCCGAACGATCGTCGGCAGGGTGATGTTCTGGCGAGCACGCCCCGGTTTCACGCGTGCTCGTGACAAGGCACCATGCTACCGTGGGCTCCAGCGTCGGCCGTTCACCGACGTTCCCATGCGCTTCGACGGACCGCGCGCCGAGCTGGCGGACCTTGCTGGGCGGCCGGCTGGCCGAGCCTAGTGGGCGGGCGTCGGCTCGCGATGACGAGCCGGCGACCCTCGCGGCTGCGGGTGCTAGGCGCCATCGCTTCTTCTGAGCTGGGAGGGGCGGAACGGGTTTTCGCCGACCTTGGCAAGGGGCTCGACCACGATCGCTTCGAGCTCTGGATCGCCTGCCACGGAGAGGGCCCCCTGCTGGAGGAATATCGGCGGATCGCCTTCGGCGTGCACGTCGTCAACCTGAGGGACGTCGGGCCCAGCGCCGTGATGGGGCTGGCCCGGCTCATGCGGCATCTGCGGTGCGATGTCGTTCATAGCCACTTGTGGACGACCGACGTTCTCGTTGGCCTCGCGGCTGCCCTGGCCAGGGTCCCGGTCAGGATCACGACGGTTCACACGGAATACTTCCGGACAGTCGACGAGCGCGGGCTGCGCAAGCTGCGGAAGCGGGTCCTGTCAGGGATGTACCGGCTCCCGTACGCCCTTTTCGATCGGGTGGTCGCCGTGTCCCAGGCCATCGCCGACGATCTCGGGGGCCGGCCTGGCGTCCGGGTCCGTCCCGAGCGTGTGCAGGTGGTGCAGAACGGCATCGATCTGTCCCGGTTCCCCGGGCCTTCGAGCGCTGTCGCGAGAGACGCGCTCGGTCTGCCCACCAGGGCTCCCGTTGTGGTCACGGTCGCCAACTTCGTGCCGATGAAGGGGCACCGGTGGCTGATCCAGGCCATTCCCGGCGTCCTGGAGCAATTCCCTGACACATCGTTCGTCCTCGTCGGGACCGGGAAGGAGCTTCCCACGATTCGCAACCTCGTGTCGGCCGCCGGGCTGGGTTCTCGGGTCCGCTTCCTCGGTGCCCGGCAAGATGCGCTCGAGGTGCTGGCGCTGGGCGACGTCGTGGTTGTCCCGTCGGTAGCCGCCGAGGGATCGTCGATCGTCAGCCTGGAGGCCATGGCGCTGGGGAGGCCTCTGGTGGCCACCGCGGTTGGGGGGATTCCCGAACTCGTCCGGGACGGCGAGACGGGGATCCTCGTTCCGCCCAGGGACTCTCCCGCGTTGGCGCGTGCAATCTGCGCCCTCCTGTCGGACCCGGTCCGCATGCGCGTTCTCGGCCAGCAAGGACGCGAGCTGGTCCGCGCGCGCTTCTCGCTCGAGGGGATGGTCCGCCAGATCGAGCGCCTCTACGTCGAGCTCGCGGTCAGCAAGGGCATCGTTGACGCCGGATGGTCGCCGTGACCGCGGGCCTGAACCGTCTACAGGAGCTGAGCCTGGTGCTCCTGAGCCGGTTCTTCTCCGACCGGCGGCCCTGGCCGCTTCGTCGCCTCTGGGGGAATCCCCTCCGGGAGCTCGCGGGGGCAGGGCTCGCGCCACAGCCGTCACTGAGCCTGGAAGGGAGGCTCCGTTGGCGACTCGTCGCCGCCGAGCTCGCCCAGGCGCGCCGCGTCCTGACCGCCGGCCTCGGCGGGCCCCCATCGGCCAGTGCGATCGAAGCCTCGATTGCCCTCGGCCCAGTGCGGTGGGACGGGCCGCCCCGACAGGAGCGGCTCCAGAGAGATCTCATCCGGCTCTGGGAGCAGGAGCTCCGCAGGGACGGGGTGGGCTTCTACCTCCACGGCAGCCTGGCCACTGGCGAGGTCACCGATTACAGCGACTGCGATACGTTCCTGGTCCTAGACGACCGCACGGTCACGGATGCCGACGCGCTCCTCTACTTGCGGAGCCGGCTCGTGGCGTCGCTCCGGACCCTGAAGGCCTTTGATCCCCATCAGCACCACGGCCATTTCGTCGTGAGCGAGACGGACCTGTCAGCCTATCCCGAACCGTTCTTGCCCCTCGCGGCCCTTCGCGGTGCGGTGACCCTCGCGGGCGCGCAACGTCTGCGAATCGTGACCCGAGTGGCCGACGACTATGCGATCCAACAGTGCCGCACGGTTGCGTCGACGATCGCAGCGCACAAGCAACAGGATCCTCGGGGATGGAGCGGGCACGACCTGAAGCTGTTCCTCAGCCAGTTGATGCTCCTGCCAACCCTCGTCCTGGGCGCGGAGGGGCGGTTTGTCTACAAGCGGGACAGCTTCGCGCTCGCGCGACCCCAGTTCAGCGCCGACGAATGGGCCAGTATCGAATGGGCGTCCCGGCTGCGCGAGCAGTGGCCATCGTCAACGCCCTACCTGGCTCTGAGTCGCGCCCTCACGAAGCTCCCTTGTGGCCACGGCTACGCGGACTACGTCCTGCGCCGCATCGGTCTCGACCGCGCCCGCGGCCTCGGTCTGCCCGGCTTAGACGTCGCGCACGTGGACGCGGCCTGCCGGTTCGCGGAACGGTGCCTGGTGCTGGCGGGGTCGGCGGCGCCGGTGCGCGGCTCCCGGTATCCCGGGTGAGACGCCCGGGCGCGCCGAACCGTCCGGCCGTCTATGACTTCCCGACGTCGGCTACGGTCGACGTGTACCACGAGGCGGCGCAGCTCTACTACCAGAGGGTGTCGAGGGCGTCACTGGACGCCTCGGTCTACCGATTCGGCGGTGTTTCGGCACCGGGCATCTCCGATTTGGACATGGTCTGCGTGTTCCCGGAGGGCAGCCCGGTCAGGATGTCGGAAGTGGTCCCGGGCTGGCTCGGGCCAGAAC
The DNA here is from genome assembly GCA_041497395.1 of Methylomirabilia bacterium. GTDB lineage: Bacteria > Methylomirabilota > Methylomirabilia > Rokubacteriales > DASRDR01 > DASRDR01. The sequence continues at coordinate 2,353 of JBGQGN010000160.1, read as the reverse complement.
ACCGTCGGCTCTTCTGCCATCCCCCGCTAGTGCTGAGTCGCAGTCAGTTCCATGACGTCCCGCTGTTCTATCCGAACATCACCCTCGTCCGGGTCGGCGGACCCGAGTTACCCATCCGGCGGCTCAGCGAGCACGAGCGGAAGCTAATCGGCCTGATGGTTGGCATCGAGTTCCTTCCCCTCCGGTGGAGCGATCTGTGCATGCTCTGGATGGACGACCGACTGCCGGTGCGGAAGTCCCTACTCTTCCTGGCATCGCTGCGGCACAGCATCGATCACCTGGGGGAATGGGGGGTGCGACGGGAGCAGTGGGCCCAGTTCGTGCGGCAGGTGGACGTGATCCGCGCGGTCCGGTCGCGACAGGAGGATCCCCTGGCGATCGCGGCGTTGCTGCGGCAGAGCGAGCGCGTCGCCCGGGAACTGATCGTCGCTCATGACGAGGTGCTGAGCACGGTGCTGGGCTCACACGACAGCACCGTCCGGTCGGAGATGGCGATCGTGGCCAACTCGCCCAAACGGGTCACGGTGTTCACGGGGGCCATCCGATCACCCGAGTTTCCGGTCGAGGACCTGCTGGCGACGTGGAAGCGTGTGACCTGGGGGCGACGCTTCAGCCGGCCGGAATTGAGCGTGAGCCATCCTGGTGCACTGCGGCACGCCGCCGCCCTGCTCGCGGATCCGGCCCCCTACGCCCCCGAGCTGGCCGCCCGCTTCGCCCCCCCGCTGTGCGCCGCCGCAGCCGCGGGCATCGAGGGCGCCTACGGCGACTTGGCGCGGGAGCGTGCCGTGTTCCTGTGGAAGCGGGGCAGTCTGCGATCGGTGCCGGGCGGGGGCGAGCTGACCAGCGGTCTGCCGGGCCCGCTGTGGACCGACGTCCAGCAGCGGGTTCCCTACCGTCCGAGACTCATGGAGCGCCTCGTGTCCCGTTCGAGGAACCTTCTCCGAGAGCATCAGCAACGACGTGTGCAGAGGGCCCTGCGCATCATCAGGGAATCGCTCGCGTTGTGACTGCGCGTCCGAGGGATCAGGCCGGCGCGTCGAGCGTCCGGGCGAGTGCTTCCGCGCGCTCTGCCCAGCGCGGGACGTGGAGATCGACGAACCGCTGGCGGGCGTGCTCCCAGTGCTGGGCCGCTGCCGTCCGGTCGCCCGTGGCGAGGGCGGCCTCGCCACGATCCATCCACACCCGCGCCACGTCGTAGCGCGCCTGGATCGCCTCGAACGCCGCCCCTGCTTCGTCGAGCGTCGCCATGGCCTCGGACAGCGCGCCGGTCGCGAGCTGGACGCGCCCCAGAGCCCGGAGCGCCAGCCCGACGCCGTAGGGCGAGCGGGCTGCGCGGGTGATCTCGAGCGCCTCCCGCGCGGTCGCGAGCGCCCGCTCGCCCCGGCCATCGAGGCGGTAGGCGTCGGCCAGAAAGGCGGTGAACCAGCCCTGGAACTGCGGGAAGCGGAACACGCCGTGCTGCTGGACCGCGGTCTCGAGCGCCGGGATGGCGCGCGCGGCGTCTCCGTGCTCGACGAAGGCGAAGCCGAGCCAGCCGGAGGCGACGGCGTGCGTGAGCGGGTCGGGCGCGACCGCGAGGCTCCGCTCGGACGCCTCGATGCCAGCCTCGGCCTGGCCGAGGACGGTGTGGACAATGCCGATCGCGCTGAGCGCCGAGGCCTGGAGCTGGCGGTCGCCCACCGTCTCGCCGATGATGCGCGCCCGCGTCTCGGCCTCGAGCGCGGCGTCGAGCTCGCCGAGCTGCGCGTGATTCAGCCCCACGACCCAGTGGGCCTGCCCGATCCACCAGGCCCGCCCCGTGCGCTCGAGGCATGCGAGCGCTTCCAGCGCGTGCCGGATGCCCTCGGCCGCCCGGCCGGAGAGCGGGGCCTCCTGGGCGAGCACGTAGTGCGCCTTGCCGCGCGTCGTCGTGTCCCCGCAGCGCTCAGCCTCGGCGATCGCCCGCTCGGCGCTCTGGATCGTCCGTTCCCGGTCCCCGAGGAAGAGATGGGTACGGGCCAGCAGGAAGTGGTAGTAGGCGGCCAGGGCGGCATCGTCCAGCCGGTCGAGGCTGGCCTTCCAGTGCAGCAGGACCCCGAGGACCTCGCGAAACCGCCCGAGGTGGATCAGCGACGACGCCTTGCGGAGCACGAGGCGGAGGCGCCGCTGGTCGCGCGCGTCCGCAGGGAGCCGCTCGACGTGGGCGAGCGCCTCCTCGAGCGCTCCCAGCGCCTCGGCGTGCGCGTGAGCCCGGGCGGCCTTGTCCGCCACGCGCGAGAGGCACTCGACGGCGCGCTCCGACTGATCGGTGCGGGCGTAGTGGTAGGCGAGCCGGTCGTCCGCCTCCTCGAGGCGGCCCTCGTAGAGACGCTCG
>JBGQGN010000159.1:0-7959 GCA_041497395.1 Methylomirabilia bacterium | reverse complement strand
GGCCGGGCGGGATGCGGTTCCGCTGGCGGACGGCCAGACCCCGGAAAGGCCGGCCCGCGGCCTCGTAGACGAGCCGGGCACCCCGCACCACGACGTTCCGTCCGTCGCGGGGAAGACTCGCCTCACCCTCGCCCTCGACCAGGACCGTGAGCCCGTCGGCCTCGGCGAGCTCGGCGACGTTGTAAAGGGCAAGCGCAACCCCCAGCACGTCGAACCCCGGCCCGAAGTTGGCCGAGCTCGCCGGAACTGTCACCCGGACGCGCACGGCTCAGACGCGCGGGCGGTCGCGGCCGGGGAGGCCGGAGCGCCCTACAGGCGCTTGAGGAGCCACTGGGGCGTGAGGCTCAGCGCGTACGAGTTGAGGACGATGAAGTAGTTGGTGGCGACCAGGACGCCGACGACGACGAGAAGGGCCCCCGCGGTCCGCTCGACGACGGGAATCCACGGGCGGAACCGGCGGAACGCCGCGAGGAACGCGCCGAGGGCGACCGACGAGAGGACGAACGGCAGCGCGAGCCCGGCGGAGTACGCGACGAGCAGCGCCACTCCGGTCGACACCGTCTCCGCCGTCCCGGCCAGCGAGAGGATGGACCCGAGAATCGGGCCGACGCAGGGCGTCCAGCCGATCGCGAACGTCACGCCGACGAGCCACGACCCGATGAGCCCGGCCGGCTTGGAGCGGAGCTGGAGCTGCTGATAGCGCCCCAGGAAGCCGAGCGGAAGCACACCGGCGACGTAGAGCCCGAAGACGATGATGAGAAGCCCGCCCACGAGGCGGATCCGCTCGCGGTAGCCGAACAGGAGCTGTCCGAGTGCGCTGAAGGACGCCCCCATGCCGACGAAGACCATGGAGAAGCCAACCACGAAGGCCAGGGAGTTGGCGAGGATCCACCGGCGGCCCCGCGCGTCCTCGGCCGCCGACTGGAGCTGGTCGACGGACATCCCGGTGATGAAGGAGAGGTACGAAGGAAAGAGTGGCAACACGCAGGGCGACAGGAAGGAGAACAGCCCTCCCCCGAACGCCACCAGGATTGACAGCTCACCCGCCATCGGCTCCGCGCCACCGGCCCGCTGGGGCAGTTGTAACAGACGCATCCCCGGGGCGCAACGGCCGCGCGTGCCGGCAGGTCAGGCCCGCGGGAGCTGGGCGAGCACGGACTTCGGGATCACCAGCCGCACGCCCATGATGGGCCGCGGCGAGGTGCCGATGACGAGGTCGCCCACGAGCGACAGGAGCATGTACGCGTCCTCCTCGTCCATCCCGTGGTCCTCGACGAGATACACGACGCCCTGCTCGACCGCGTCGCGCGCCGCGGTATCGAGACCGGGGCCGAAGCCGACGATGTGGAGCGCGGTCGGCGTCTCGATGCGAGGCCGGGCGACCGTCTTCGGCAGCACCCCGAAGCGGAGCCGCGCCGTCGCGGCGCACTCGACCCCGGTCCCGCAGGCGATCCCGTCCGAGATGATCGCGTGCGGGTCGCCGAGCGCGAACAGGGCGCCCGGAACGAAGACCGGGAGGTACACGCGGTTCCCCGCCGCCACCTCCTTCTGGTCGAGGTCGCCGCCGTGGAAGCCCGCGATCCCCGCGCGCCCGCCCCCGGCCGGGGTCGTGGAGAAGGTGCCGAAATTCGGATAGGCGGGCAGGCGGAGCCCGTCGAAGAGGACCACACCGTCGCGGATCGGGATGCGCTTGATCCGGGGCGTGGGGAAGCGCTCGGGCAGGAAACCCACGTTGCGCTGGATGGCGACGAACCCCTCGGAGGCCGGCACGATCTCGAGAATGTCGACGACGAGCGTCTGCCCCGGCGCGGCGCCCTCGACGTAGACGGGCCCCGTGGCCGGCGGCGTCGGGTGCCCCTCCCACTCGGGCGTGAAGGGGTCGGGGACCCGCGCGATGTCGCGCTCGCCTCCGAAGGCGTCCTGCACCTCGATGAGGAGTTCCTCGCCCGGCTTGAGCCGAAGGGCCGGCGGGTGCGCCGGGTCGAAGTGGAAGAAGGCGTGCTTGGCCGACAGCCGCCTCATGGCCGGGTGCCCCCGCCAAGCTTCACCCCGAGCTCCGCCCGCACGAGGGCCGCGCCCCGCCCGAGCGCCTGGAGCTTCCCGCGCGCCACGTCGCGGGGCAGCGGGGCCATGCCGCAGTTGGTGCACGGCAGGAGCCGCGCGGCCGGCACGTGCTCCAGCACGCGCCGGATCGTGCCGGCCACCTCCTCGGGCGTCTCGACGCGATGGCTGGCCACGTCGATCACCCCCGCGAGAACGCCCTTGCCGTCGAGGAGCCGGAGCAGCGGGAGCGGCACGCGCAACGCCGCGCACTCGACGGAGACCTGACCGATCCGGCTCCGTGCCAGGAGCGGGAACGTCCGCTCGTACTGCCGCCACTCACCGCCGAGGGTGGCCTTCCAGTCGACGTTGGCCTTGATCCCGTAACCGTAGCAGATGTGGACGGCGGTGTCGCACCGGACGCCCTCGATCGCCCGCTCGAGGGCCGGGATGCCCCAGTCCTCGATGTCGCGCAGGTAGGCGTCGACGTTGAACGCCGGCTCGTCGAACTGGATCGCGTCGACCCCGAGCGCCGCCAGCTCCCGGGCCTCGGCGTTGAGGGCGGCCGCGACGTCGAGCGCGAGCCGCGCCCGGTCCCCGTAGTGCGCGTCCGCCACCGTGTCGACCACGGTCATCGGCCCGGGCAGCGTCCACTTGAGCCGCCGCGTGGTGCTGGCCCGCGCGAAGGCCGCCTCGTCGGCGTGAACGGGCGCCGGCCGCCGGACCGGGCCCACCACCGTCGGCACGTCGGCGACGTAGCGGTCCCCCCGGATGCCGATGCGTGCGCGGCGCGTGGCGTCGATGCCCTCGAGCTGCTCGGCAAAGCCGTGGACGAAGTGGCGGCGCGTCTGCTCCCCGTCCGTCACGACGTCGATCCCGGCCTGCTCCTGCTCGCGGAGCGCGAGGAGCACCGCGTCCCGCTGCCCCTCCACGAGGGTCTCGGGCGGGAGCCGCCACGGCGCCCATAGAGTCTCGGGAGTTGCCAGCCCCGCCGGCTTGGGGAGGCTCCCCGCGATGGTCGTCGCCAGCATGACCGGCCTACCAGGCCCACTTGGCGAAGATGCGCCGCATCTCCACCTCGGCGGTTCGCACGGAGGCCTCGGGGCTCTGATCGCCGCGCGCGACGCGTGCGAACATGGCGGGGATCACCCCGCGTTGCACCGTCTCGTCGACGGCCGGCGTGAGGTAGCCCGGATGCCCCGGGGAGGCGCTCCAGCGGTCGGCCTGGGCGAGGAGCGCGTAGCGGTCGGCGGGCTGCCCGGGGCCGGGCTTCCGGGCCGGGGCCGTCTTCCCGGGGGCGAGCTTCATCGCGAGGTCGGGGACCGCCCGGGGAAAGCAGGGAAGATTGTAGAACTCGCTCACGCGGAACGTTTCCGCGCCGGCGGCCACCAGGTCGATCAGAAAGCGCTTCGCGAGCTCGGCCTTGTCGGAGAACTTCCAGAGCACGTAGCAGTGGAGCACGCTCGCCGGCGCCAGACGGGCGGCAGGCCCTGCGGCAGGGGGCGCGAGAACCACCTGCCGGGCCAGCTCCGGGTTGCTCTTCTCCATGCTCCGGATGGCCGAGATCGCGTTCTCGATGATCGAGGCGCGGCCCCACACGAAGACGCGGTTGTTGGAGGCCGCGTCCCACATGAACACGTCGGACGACATCGACTCCCGGTAGATCGTCGCCATCAGCTTGACCGCCTCAAGAGCCGCCGGAGAGTTGATGGTGACCTGCCCCGCCTCGTCCTGCTCGGTCGCGCCGAACGCCCAGAGGAGGCCGCGGAGGGTCATGTTGCTGTCGGGCTCCGGCGAGAGCCCGAAGCCGGCGGTGACCCCGCGCTTCTCGCGGATCTTCCGCGCGCCCTCGCGGATCAGCTCCCAGGTGTCCGGCTTGACGCCCGCCTCTCCCCAGAGGTCGCTGCGGTAGTGGAGCGGCGCCGGGGCCCAGCTCTCGGGGACGGCGAAGTACTGCTTGCTACGCGGGCTGAACGTGCCCTTGTGGACGAAGCCCGGGAGGCGCCCGAACCGGCGCTCGCACTCGGTCACGACGTCCGTCAAGGGCGTCACGTACGCCTCGTACCCGGCCGGCGACTCGGGGAACGCGAAGAGGTCGTGCCCCTGCTGTGTCGCGACCTCGGTGTCGGCGCGCACACGAAGCTCGCTCAACGAGAGATGGTCGATCTCGACGGTGACGCCGTTCCGCTGGCCCCACTCGCGGGTGAACTTCCGGTCGAACCAGTCGTCGTAGGCGGGGACGAAGTGCGCCCACTGGGCGATGCGGAGCACCGGCGGTGCCGCCGGGGACCGCCGGGGGAAGGCGACCGGCAGGCCGCCGGCCGCGATCGCGGTCGCCGCGCCGGCCAGGAGCGCGCGCCTGCTGGGACCTGGGGAACGCGGCACGGTCGATGTCCTCCCGGGAACGCTGGGGTATTTAGCCTCCGGGCCTCTGCCCTGTCAAGGCATGGTCGTTGGTTTGACGGAATGAGCGGCGGACGGCTCGGGCTCCAGGGGGCCGAACGGCGGCCCGCCGGATACTCCGGGCACCGTGATATGCTCTACGCCATTCGAAGACTGCCGTCGTGAGCCCCGACGTGGGGCCCAACATGGCGCGCCGCCGTCATGGTGTGGAGCCGACCAACCTCGAAGAGGAGGGGCAGCATGCAGACTCGTCGCCAGTTCATCATCCGGGGAGGCAAGCTGGTCGCCGCGGCCACCGCAGCCACCGCCGTCGGACCGACCGTGTTCACGCGCGACGTGCGCGCCGCCTCCCAGCTCAAGGTCCTCCAGTGGAGCCACTTCGTGCCAGCCTACGACGCCTGGTTCGACCCGTGGGCCAAGAAGTGGGGCGCGGCGAAGGGGATCGAGGTGACGGTCGATCACGTCGGCTTCGCGGACGTCGTGCCGCGCGCGACCGCCGACGTCGCCGCCCAGTCCGGTCACGACATCCACATGTTCATCGGCCTCGGCAGCGCCTTCGAGGAGCATGTGGTCGACCTCACCGACGTCCAGACCACGCTCGAGAAGAAGTACGGGCCCCAGATCGAGCTGGCCAAGAAGAGCACGTACAACCCGCACACCAAGAAGCAGTTCGCACTTTCCGACATGTGGGTGCCCGATCCGGGGGACTACCTCAAGTCCTACTGGACCGAGTTCGGCATGCCCGAGGGGCCGGTGACCTGGGAGGATCTCGTCAAGGCGGCGCCGGAGATCAAGAAGCGCCACCCCGAGATTCAGATTCCGATCGGGATCGGGCTCTCGCAGGACATCGACTCGAACATGGCGGTTCGCAACATACTCTGGTGTCACGGGGGCTCCATCCAGGACAAGGACGCGAACGTCGTGCTCAACTCCCCGGAGACCCTGGCCGCGCTCGAGTACGCGAAACGCCTGTACTCGGTGGGCATGACGCAGGCCGTGCTGAGCTGGAACGCAGCGTCGAACAACCAGGCGCTGATCGCGAAGGAGACGACGTACATCCTGAACTCGATCTCTGCCTACCGGACAGCCCAGGACAACAAGCTGCCAGTGGCGGATGACATCTACTTCACGAGAACCCTGAAGGGCCCAACGGGGATCCAGCTCGGTTCCGAGCACGTCATGTCGGGCTACGGCGTCTGGAAGTTCTCCAAGAACCAGGACGCGGCCAAGGAGTTCCTGGTCGCGCTGGTCGACGCCTCCCGCGAGTCCACGATGTCGAGCAAGCTCTACAACTTCCCGTCCTTCTACGGCGCGGTCGCCGAGCCCAACACCCCGATGAACAAGAAGATCGAGTCGGGGGCGGCCTGGCTCGTGAAGCAGTGCCAGGCGGACCCGTTCGGCTCCAAGCCTATCGACAAACTGGCCTTGCTCACGTCCTTCGACCGGACGTCCACCAACCTGGGGTATCCGGGCTACGGGAACCCGGCCGAGGGTGAGATCTTCGACACCTACGTGTTGACCGACATGTTCGCCAAGGCGGCGACCGGTGTCCTGTCTCCAAAGGACGCGATGGCCGAGGGGAATACGCGGGCGAAGGAAATCTTCAACAAGTGGCGCAAGAAGAGCTTCGTCGCCGGCGGAGCGAAGGACAAGTAGCTCCGGATTTGCGCTCGCGGGCCCGGAAGCCGGCGGCCAGGCACCTGGCCGCCGGCTTGCCGTTGACAGGATGCGATGGCCGTCGCTGAGCCGGTAGCTCTCGCGTCAACCACGAAGTCGCGCGGGAGCCTGAGCCGCCTGGATCGGACGCTCGGGGCCGTGATGCTGGCCCCGGCCCTGACCTACATCGGGGCGCTGGTCGGGCTGCCCTTCCTGCTCGCCGTGTTCCTGAGTCTGACCAACTCGTCGGCGGGGAGCCTGGACTTTTCCTTCGTTGGGCTCGAGAACTTCGCCAACGTCGTCCGGAACCCCGTGTTCCAGCGATCCCTCAAGAACACGTTCATCTTTACCTTCGTCTCGCAGCTGATTGTGATCGTCTGCGGCAACATCCTCGCCCGCGCCCTGATGAAGCGGTTCCCGGGCAGGGCGCTCGCGCGCTTCATCATCCTGATGCCGTGGGCGGCCCCGGTGTCCCTCGCCACCCTGGGCTGGCTCTGGATCTTCGACTCCACGTTCAGCGTGATCAACTGGCTGCTCAAGGTCGTCGGCTGGCTGGGTCCCGGTCAGTGGTACTACTGGCTCGGCGACACGACGCTCGGGATGGTCGCGATCATCACGATCCATGTCTGGCGGATGCTGCCGTTCTCGACGGTGATCCTGCTCGCGGGCCTCGGCTCCATACCGCCAGAGGTTCACGAGGCGGCCGACATCGACGGCGCCGGACCGCTCGCCAAGGCCTTCCGGGTGACGCTGCCCATGATGCTCCCGATCCTGACCGTCGCCCTCCTGTTCGGTGTCGTCTTCACGTTCACCGACATGAGCGTCGTCTACCTCCTGACCCGCGGCGGTCCTTACAACAGCACGCACGTGCTCGCCAGCCTCGCCTTCCAGGATGGTGTCCTGGGGTCCGACGTCGGCCGGGGCGCCGCCATCGCCATCTTCCTCCTGCCCATGCTCGTGGTCATGGCGGTGCTGATGCTTCGCGTGTCACGGCGGGCGGAGGTGAGCTGAGGTGGCCCGCCAGGGCGGGCGAAAGCTGCTGGCCCTCGTCGGCCACCGGGCCCTCGTTCTCTCGTTCACCCTGTTCGCGGCGTTCCCCTTCTACTGGATGTTCGTGACCAGCTTCAAGCAGAACAGCGACCTCTACGTCGGCGCCACCAACACCGCCCACAACCCGTTCATCTTCAACGCACCCCCGACCCTCGAGCACCTCCAGATCCTGTTCGGGCGGACGCTCTACCCGACCTGGCTCATGAACACTCTCTTCGTAGGCGTGGTCGTCGTCGCCATCACGCTCGCGCTGACGGTACCCGCCGGCTACAGCCTTGCCCGCCTCACCGGACGGTGGGGGGAGCGGCTCAGCATTGGCATCTTTCTGACTTATCTCGTGCCGTCCACGCTCCTCTTCATCCCGTTCTCGCGCCTGGTCTCGGTCCTGGGTCTTCAGAACAGCCTGTGGTCCCTTGTCCTCGTCTATCCGACGTTCACGGTCCCCTTCTGCACATGGCTTCTCATGGGCTTCTTCAAGTCGCTTCCGAAGGAAATCGAGGAATCCGCCATGGTCGACGGCTGCAGCCGGGTGGGAGCGATCTGCCGGATGGTGCTACCGCTCTCCGTGCCGGGTCTCCTGACCGTCGTCATCTTCGCCTTGACCCTCGTGTTCCAGGAGTTCGTTTACAGCCTGACGTTCATCTCCTCCGTCCAGCGGATGACGGTCAGTGTCGGGGTGCCGGTCGCGCTGATCCGCGGCGACGTCTACTACTGGGGGTCTTTGATGGCGGCCTGTCTGATCACCAGCGTACCGATCGCCGTCCTCTACAACTTCTTCCTCGACCGCTTCATCGCCGGCTTCACGGTGGG
>JBGQGN010000158.1:0-8023 GCA_041497395.1 Methylomirabilia bacterium | reverse complement strand
GGCGAGAAAGCCGGTGCGCCCGGACGCGTCGACCACGACGCCCGCGCGCACGGTGTGCTCCGCGCCCTCCGGATCGGCGAATCGGAGCGTGACCCCGGTCGGGTCGAAGACGGCGTCGAGGGCCCGATGCTGTTCGCGGACGGTCACGCCGGACTTCTCCGAGTGACGGAGCAGGAGCTCGTCGAACGTCGCGCGGGGGACCTGGATGGTCTGGGGGGTGGGCGTCTCGACCGCGTCGGCGAAGTCGGCGTACTGCTCGACGGCGCCGTCGAGCGTCCGGAAGCTCGCCCCCCACTTCCGGACGAATCCGGCGGCGGCGATCGTGTCGTGAACGCCGAGCTCCCGGAAGACCTCGTTGCTCCATGGGAGCTGCGACTCCCCGATGTGGAACCGGGGAAACTGCTCCCGCTCCAGCAGGAGGACCCGGCGCCCGCGCTGCGCGAGCGTGGTGGCGGCGCTGGAACCGCCCGGGCCGCCGCCGACGACGACGGCGTCGAACTCCCAGTCGTGCGACGGGGTCATGAATCCCGGGCCGGGTCCTTCGGCAGAGGGGCTACGGCGCGAGGCTCGCGATCGACTGCTCGTACTGGCAGGTGCCCATGGCGCCGTCGGCGAAGATCCCGTGCGCGGCGACCCACTGGACGGTCTCGTCGAAGACCTCCTTCGTATAGGGCTCGAACACGATGCGCTCGCCCGGGCCCCAGCGGCGGGTGTCCATGCGCGGGTGGAATCGGACGGGAAACTCGTTCCGGTAGTAGTGGGTGTAGCGGTCGGGCCGGACATCGATGTCGCGCTGCGCCCGCTGGAGCGCCCGGAAGAACCGGCGCAGGTCCTCGGTGTCCGGCTGGCCGTGGATCATCGTCGTGATCATGAAGGCGGTGTCGATGATCTTGCGGAAGCCGAGCTGCTCCGCGAAGTAGTACGGGCCGCTGAACAGGGCGGCGGCGGGAGCCTTGGCGTCGATCAAGAGCTCCATGCGGCGAAAGAGCATGCCGTCGTTGAAAGACAGGTTGATCCGGTGCGCGGGGAGATACGGCTCGAGCGCCTGGATCGTCGAGTAGTGGCTGCCGGACTGGTAGCCGACCGAGATCGGCACCCCGGCCAGCTGATCCGGCGTCTTCACCGGCGACTCGGCGGGGACGAAGATGCCCGCCGGCGCGACGGAGTAGGCGCCGGGATAGAGCTTGCCGTGGCCCGCCGACGCGGCGACGCCCACCGTCCAGTGGCACGCGCAGCTGACGTCGGCCGCGCGGCCCGCCTCGAGCGACTGGTAGGCGCCGACCTTGTCGCCCCTGTCGTGGATCCGGCCGTCCGTGGACTGCACGAGCTCGCGAAAGACGTAGTCGAGCCCTTCCTGGGTGAAGTAGCCCTTCTCCGCGGCGACCCACTCCTGCAGCCGGAAGTGCGGCTCGATCACGAACCTAGGCATGTCAGTCTCCTCGCGTGGCGACCCTCTGCGTCATTCTACGCCAGCTCGCCGTCCGCAGCCTGACCGCGCGGATGCCGGCCACCGGCTCAGCGCCCCAGCGCGTCCTCCCGGAACCGGTAGTGTCGCACCACGGTCTCGTCCACGTCCACGCCGAGGCCGGGGCCCTCGGGCGGGGCGACCCAGCCGTCCGCCTGCCCGATCGGGTTGGTCACGAGCTCGTGCTGCATCGGCGAGGGCACCGGCTTGAGCTCGAAGAGCAGCGTGTTGGACGCGGCGACGGCCAGGTGGAGCGCGGCCGCGGTGTTGAGCGCGCTGCTCCAGGAGTGCGCATTCCAGGCGCGGCCGGCCGCCGCCGCCATCTCGATGACCCGCCAGGCCCCCGTCACGCCCTCCGCCCGGCCCGGATCGATCATGATGACGTCGATCGCGCCGGACTCGATGAGGCTCCGGTAGTGTGCCGCGTGCCAGCCCTTCTCCCCCGTGCAGATGCGCGTGTCCACCGCGGCGTGAAGGCGCCGGTAGCCGTCGAGGTCGTGCTCGACGAGCGGATCCTCGAACCAGAACAGGCCCACGTCGCCGTCGATCGCCCGGCACATGCGGATCGCGTGGCTCGCGTCCCAGCCCATGAGCGCGGCGACGTCGACGATCATGTGGATGTCCGGGCCGATCGCGTCCCGGACGGCGCGCGCGACGGCCCGGTCGCGCCGCTCGTCGCTGCCGAAGGCAATCGAGAGATCGTGGCCCCAGCCGCCCTTTACGTAGCGGTAGCCCTCGGCCACGAACCCGCGGAACTCCCGCCCGATGCGGTCGAGGTCGTGAGTGGCGAAGATGGTCGAGGCACAGGCGGGGACCCGGTCCCGCCGCTTGCCTCCGAGCAGCCGGTAGAGCGGCACCCCGGCGGCCTTCCCGGCGATGTCCCACAGCGCCATGTCGATGGCGCTGATGCCGAACGTGACCAGCCCGCCGTTGCCGTCCCAGTAGGTCGCGTCGCGGAGACGGCTCCAGACGGCCGCGACGTCGCGCGGATCCCCGCCCACGACCAGGGGCGCCAGGCGGCGCTCGACGACGAAGGCCACCGCCAGGGACGTTTCCTGGCCGCCCGTGATGGCCTCACCCCATCCCACCAGCCCGTCGTCGGTCTCGACGCGGACGAGCGTCAGCGCGCGGATCTTGCCGTCATTGTTCGGTTCCGGGTAACGAACGGCGAACGCCTCGACGCGGCCGACTCGCATTGAGCCTCCCTCGGTGTCGAGCGTGGCCGCCGCCCGGCGGCTCGCTCCGCGACGGGCTGATTCTACCTCGCGGGCGCGCTCTCCGGCGGCGCGCGATCTTGACACCTCCACGCGCGAACCTCATCATTTCTCGGTGCCGAAGCGGGAGCCCGATTCGGCGCGATCGACCACGGCGGAGCCTCGGGTGCTCCGGAATCGAAGAAAGAAGGGACGATGCTCGGCGGATACATCAGCGATCTGGCGGCCGGCGACGTGTTCGAGCCGGTCGAGTACGTCCTCACCGGGTTCATGGCCAGCGAGTACGCGCACGGGGTCGAGGAGAACTGCGAGTGGTTCCACTCGTCCCGCGCCCCCGGAGGACGGCAGATGCGGCCGCCGACCATGATCCACGTCGACAAGATGCGGATCCTCGAGAAGAATTGCCTCAAGGAGCAGCGGGTCGGCGGAGCCAAGGGTCCCCACGCCCGGATCCACTACGAGTACTTCGCGCGCCAGCACAGCGCGGCGTACGTCGGGGAGCGGCTCATCGTCAGCGGCCGGATCACCGACCGGTACGTGAAGCGGGGCCGGACCTATATCGACTACTACCTCGAAGTGCGGACGTCCGACGGGCGGCTCGTCACCACCTACACGGACAAGACCCTGCTGAAGTACGAGCCCGAGGGCCCACAGGCCGAAGGCCGTCCGACCAATCCGGCCCGGATAACGCGATGAGCCCGGCCACGCCCGCCCCGCGTGATCTCGCCGTCGGCACGGAGATCACGGGACCGGTGCGCCTGATGACGGCGGAGCGGATCGAGTGGTACGACAGCGCGATGCTGTCCGCGGCCAAGGGCACCCTCGCCCGGGTCGGCTCCAACATCCACACCGACGAGGCATACGCCCGCTCGCAGGGGCTGCCGGCCATCATCGCGGACGGCATGATCATGGCGAACTGGGTGTCGAGCATGCTGGTCGAGCACTTCGGCCTGGCCTACGTCGAGCGCGGAGAGCTCCGGACGAAGTTCATCAAGCCCGTGCCGCTCGGGATGACCGTCGTGTGCCGGGGGCGCGTCCGGTCGGTCGAGCGGCTGGCCGGCGGCGCCCTCGCCTGCGTGCTGGACGTGTGGCGCGCGGCCGCCCACGGCGTCAAGGTCGTCGACGGCCACGCCCGGGTGGAGCTGCCGGCGTGAGCCGGGCCTGCCCGGTCCCCGTCCGGTGAAGGTCGTCCGCCAGCTGTCCGCCCTGCTCCTGGCCGGGACGGGGGTGTTCCTGGTCTTCGCGGGAATCCGGCTCCGGCTCGAGGGGCAGTACGGGCCCGGCCCGGGCTTTCTCGCCTTCTGGGTCGGACTCCCGCTCGCCCTCCTGAGCGTGGTCTGGCTCGGGCAACTGTCGCTCGCGCCGGCGACGCCGGTGCCGGCGGGATCCGAGCCGGGCGGTCTCGGGCGGGTGACGTCGATCATCCTGGCCCTGATCGCGTTCGCGGTCCTGCTCACGCCGCTCGGCTTCAAGCTCGTCATGCTGGCGCTTCTCCTCGGCCTCTTCTTCGCCTACGACCGGGAGCACGTGCTCGCGAAGATCGTCGTGGCCGTCGCCGGCAGCGTCGGCACGCACTACGTGTTCGAGCACTACCTGCGGGTCCCGTTGCCGGACGCGTCGCTCCCCGCGCTCCGGTCGCTGGGATTCTAGAGATCCGCCGGAGCGCGATGGGCCCGATGGCGTCTCGGCCGGACGACGCGTTCCTCGACGTCTCCGGCATCCTGGAGCCGAGCTCGATCGCGGTGATCGGGGCCTCGGAGCGCCCCGGCAACCTGGGCGGCGACACGGTGCGCCGGCTCGTCAAGTTCGGATTCCCGGGACCGGTGTGGCCCGTCAGCCGGACGGGCGCCCCCGTGGCCGGCTTGCCGGGCTTTCTGGCGATCTCCGAGGTGCCCGGCGTCCCCCACCTCGCCGTGCTGGCCGTGCCGGCGGAGGCGCTGCTCGACGCGGTCCGGGAGTGCGCCCGGGCGGGCATCCGCTACGGCGTCGCCTACGCGGGTGGGCTCGGCGAGGCGAGCGGCGCGGGCGCCGAGCTCCAGCGGACCCTCGTCGCCCTGTGCCGGGAGACCGGGTTCACGCTCTGCGGCCCGAACTGCGTCGGGGTCATCAACGCGACGCTTCCCGCCACCCCGACGTTCTCGACCGCGCTCCTCGAGATGGACGTGCTGCGGGCCGGGGGCATCTCCATCGTCGCCCAGAGCGGCGGGATCGGCACGACGGCGTTCTCGCTCATCCAGCAGGCGGGCTTCGGATGTCGCCACATGATCAGCAGCGGGAACGAGGCAGTCGTCGGCTACGCCGACTATCTCTACGCGCTCGCCCGGGACCCGGGCACCCACGTCATCGCCGGCTACCTCGAGGGCACCGCCGACACCCGGAAGCTCGTCCGCGCGCTCGAGGAGGCGCGGGATCGGCGGAAGCCCGTCGTCCTGATCAAGGCCGGCGCGACGAGCGCCAGCGCCCGGGCGGCGCAGGCCCACACCGGTGCGCTCGTCGGCGAGGATCGCGTGGTCGACGCCGTCCTCCGGGAGCTGGGCGTGATCCGCGTCTACTCGATCGAGGAGCTCGTCGACGTCTCGCTCCTGCTGGTCGGGAACCGCGCGCGGGCGCCGGCCGGCCGGGGCGTCGGCGTGGTCACGTTCGGCGGCGGCAACGGCGTCCTGGCGGTGGACCAGTGCGCGCAGTTCGGGCTCGGCACGCCCGCGCTCAGCGCCGCGTGCGTCGAGCGCCTGCGGCCGCTCCTCATCTCCGTGGCCACCGCGGCCAACCCCCTCGATCTGACGCCGACCACGGCGTTCCGCGCGGAGTCCCTCGCGCTCCTGCCGCAGGCGCTCGATGCGGTCGCCGCCGAGCCGGAGATTCACACGATCCTCGTCATCGCCGGCTCGCTCGCCGCCAAGGGCGCGGAGATCTCGGCGGTCATGGAGGGCTTCGCGAGCCGCGCGCAGAAGCCCGTGTGCGTGAGCTGGCCCTCGCCGCCCCTCGGCATCCCGGAGCGGCTGGCCGCCGCCGGCATCTACTCCTTCCTCGATCCCGTCCGGGGCGTGCAGGCCATCGCCCGGCTCGCGGCGCAGGGCGAGGTGGCCGCGCGCCGGCCCCCGCGCTCGCGGGAGACGGGCGCGGGCCTCACGGTGTTCGACTGGCGGGCGCACGTGCCGGACCCGCCCGGCCACCTGGTCGTCCCCGAGGATCGATGCCACCGCATCCTCGAGGCGGCGGGACTGTCCGTCGCGGCCGCCCGGCTGGTCCAGGACGCGCCGGCCGCGGTCGCCGCGGCCGAGGCCCTCGGCTTCCCGGTGGTCCTGAAGGGAATCAGCCCGAGCGTCACTCACCGGGCGGCGGCGGGGCTCCTCGCCGTGGATCTCCGCACGGCGATGGAGGTCACGGCCGCCTGGCGCCGCCTCGAGGCTCGCGCCCGCGAGATCGGGGCGGCGCTCGACGGCGTGTACGTCCAGAAGATGCACCGGGGCGGCACCGAGCTCCTGCTCGCGGCGTTCCGCGATCCGATGTTCGGGGTCATGGTGTCCTGCGGGAGCGGCGGGGGCCTGACGGAGCTGATCGACGACGTCGTGACGGAGCGCGCGCCGGTCGACCACCGGCTGGCGGCCAGCATGCTGGACCGCCTGCGGATTCGCCGCTACGCGCGCGACGATCGGGGCCCGCTGCCAGCCGAGCCTGTCGCGGCCTTCCTCGCGCGCTTCTCCGAGCTCGCGCTCACGGCGCCGTGGCGCCGCTTCGTCTTCGAGGTGAATCCCGTCAAGTGGACGCGGGACGCCGTCGTCGCCGTGGACGGGCTGCTCATCATCGACGCAGACTGACCCCGCCGCCACCGGCGGCGGGGCCGAGGCCAGGGGAGCCTGCCGAGCGCGATTGGCCGGCGGGGCCGGGCGATCCGGCTACCCTGAAGGCGCGCACTCCGATCATCCCCACGGAGGAGCCCATGCGAAGTGAAACCGGCGAGCGTGTGACGCAGCGAGGCCGCGCGAGGCGCAAGCGGCCGGGCGGCGATACCGCACCGGTCGGATCGATCACGGGGGAGCCCGCGCAGGTCCAGATCTCATGCCAGCAATTCGTCTGTATCCGCCTGGGATTCAGGTGGGCACCGCCGGCCGCGGGCAACATCACGGGAATCGTGCCCGCGCCCGCGCCCCGCGAACGACGGGCGATCGTCAACGCCATGTTTGGCCCCGGCCTGCTGGCCCCTCTCCAGCTTCCGGCAGAGGTGGACGTGCTGCCCTGCATCTTGAATTGCACCTGTGTCGGGCTTCGATGGGCGGCGTGGACCCCGAACCAGATTCCACAGACCGTGACGAAGGATGTGGAGCTGCTACGGGCGGGTCAGCCCGCCAAGAGCTTCACCGTGACGCTGACGATCCCCGCGAGCGTCCGCCAGGGGATCGGGCGCTGCCAATAGCCGCCGCCGACCCTCGCGTCATCCGTCGTCGGCCCGAAGCCGGGAGCTCGCCAGGTTCGGCTGAACGAGCCGCCGTGCGGCAGCTCAGGCCGAGCTGCCCCGCCGCCAGAGCCAGGACAGCAGCGGGGCCAGCAGCATCAGGCCGGAGGCCGCCAGCAACCCGGTGGCGAGATAGCTTCGCGTGAGGATCGCGAGGTCGCCCCCCGACATCGACAGCGCCTGGCGGAGCGCCTTCTCGGTCAAGGGGCCCAGGATGAGCGTGAAGGCCATCGGCGCGACCGGGAAGTCGATCTTCTTGCACACGTAGCCGAGGAAGCCGAACACGATCAGGACGCCCACGTCGAACAGGCTGTTCCGGGTGACGTAGGCGCCGACGGCGGTGAAGGCGAGCACGAGCGGAAAGAGGATCGAGTACGGGACGCGGAGGAGCTGCACCCACAGGCCGACCAGCGGCAGGTTGAGGATGAGCAGGATCACGTTGCCGATGTAGAGGCTGGCGATGACGGCCCAGACGAAGTCGGGCCGCTCCTTGAAGAGGAAGGGTCCGGGCGTGAGACCGTTCATCATGAAGGCGCCGAGCAGGACCGCGATGGTCGGGGAGGCGGGGACCCCGAGCGTGAAGAGGGGGATGAGCGACGCGTTCGCGTAAGCGTTGTTGGTGGTTTCCGGGCCGGCGACCCCTTCGATGGCGCCCTTGCCGAACCGCTCGGGGTGCCGGGACACCCGCTTCTCGACCGCGTACGAGATGATCGTGGGCAGGATCGTGCCGATGCCCGGGATGAGACCGAGCACGATGCCGATTCCGGTGCCCCGCGCGATCGGCATCGCGGAGTCGGCCCAGTCCTGGCGGGTGAGCATCTTCGAGTGGATCCGTGCCGTCGCGATCGGCTCCACCTTCTCGTCCAGATTGGCGAGGATCGCCCCGATTCC
>JBGQGN010000157.1:0-8037 GCA_041497395.1 Methylomirabilia bacterium | reverse complement strand
GCACGTCCTCGTCGTACGAGGTCGCGACCGCCGCGTAGGGGGTGACCGCGACCGACCCCAGGCCCGCGTCGAGGAACAGTCCTGGGAGCTTCCGCCCCACCCGGCCGCACTCCATCCGGTCCGCATGGTGCGCGAGGATCCGGCGGGTGAGCTCGAGGTCGACCGCCTCCACGAACAGGCTGTCGTAGTCGGTATCGCACACGACCACGCGCCCGCCCGATCTCGTCACGCGCACCATCTCGGCGAGGGCCTTCGGGGGATCGACCAGATGGTGGAACACGCGGTCGGCCCGGCACGCGTCGAACGTCTCGTCCTCGAAGGGGATCGCGTAGGCGTCGCCGACACGGAAGTCGACGGGCCGCGGTAAGCCGAGGGTCCGGGCGCGCGCCTCGCGGATCTTCTCCTCGCTCGCGTCGATGCCGGTCGCGGAGACGCCCGGCGCCCGGCCCGAGATGGTCCGGACGTCCTCGCCGGTGCCGCAGCCGACGTCGAGGACGTGGTCCCCGCCGGCGAGGGCGAGCAACTCGAAGCTCCGCGCCTTGTAGCCGAGCCAGGCGGCCTCTGCGGTCCCCACGGCGTCCTTCAGAAGGCGGTCTGTTCCTTGTGCTCGCCCCACACGTCGCGGAGGGCGCCGGCCATCTCCCCCAGCGTGGCGTAGGCCCGCACCGCCTCGATGATCGGCGGCATGAGGTTGTCGCGGCCGCGGGCGGCGTCGCGGAGACGCGCGAGCGTCTGGTCCACGGCGCCCTGCTCCCGCTCGCGTCGAAGCCGCGCGAGCCGGGCGACCTGCGCCTCGGCAACCCTGGCGTCGAACGCGTAGAGCTCGATGGCGTCCGACGCGTCGCGCCCCGCATCCGGGGCGACGTGGCGGTTCACCCCGACCTTCGGGTACTCGCCGGAGAGCATCATCTGCTCGAACCGGTAGGCCTGGCGCGCGACCTCCGCCTGGATGGCGCCCGACTTGACGCCCTCGATGATCCCCCCCATCCGCTCGACCCGCTCCATCTCGGCCCGGATCCGCGCCTCCATCTCGTTGGTCAGCGTCTCGACGAAGTAGGAGCCGGCCAGGGGGTCGACCGTGTCGGCGACGCCCGTCTCCTCCGCGCAGATCTGCATCGTGCGGAGGGCGATGAGCTGGGCCTTGGGCGACGGGATCGTGTACGCCTCGTCGTACGTCGGGAGCGCGCTCGTCTGACACCCCGACAGCGCCGCCGCGAGACTGTAGTAGGCTCCCCGCACGATGTTGTTCTCGGGCTCCTGCACCGTGAAGCCGGAGCCGCCCCCGCCGATCAGGGACCGGAACATCATCGACCGGGGATTCTGCGCTCCGAAGCGCTCCTTCATCATCTGCGCGTACAGCCGGCGGCCCGCGCGGAACTTCGCGACCTCCTCGAAGAGCCGACCCCAGCACGTGAAGTTGAACGACAGGCGCGGCGCGAACTCGTCGACGGACAAGCCGCGCTTCACCAGGAGATCGGCGTACGCGGCGACGATGAGGAGCCCGTAGGCCATCTCCTGGGCGGGGGTGCACCCGGCCTCGCGGATGTGGTAGCCGCAGACCGAGATGGGATTGACCTTCGGCGCGTGCCGCGCGCAGAACTCGGCGATGTCGCAGACCAGGCGGAGCGAGGGATCCACCGGATACACCCACGTCCCGCGGGCGACGAACTCCTTGAGGATGTCGTTCTGGGGCGTGGTGACGACCCGGTCCCAGGCGACGCCCTGTTTCTCCGCCACCACGAAGAACATCGCCTGGATGAAGGCCGCCATGGAGTTGATCGTGAACGAGATGGACACCCGGTCGGCGGCGATGCCGTCGAACGCCTCCTCCATGTCGAGGAGGGAGTCGATCGCCATCCCCACCCGGCCCACCTCGCCCTCGGCGCGCGGGTCGTCGGAATCGAGCCCGAGCTGGGTCGGCAGGTCGAAGGCGACGTTGAGCGCGTCCTGGCCGTGGGCCATGAGGTACTTGAAGCGCGCGTTCGTCTCCGCCGGTGTCCCGAAGCCGATGTACTGCCGCATGGTCCACACGCGCGAGCGGTACATGTGGGGATGGATTCCCCGCGTGAAGGGGTACTCGCCGGGATCGCCGAGGTCGCGCCCGTAGTCGAGCCCCGCCACGTCGGCGGGCCCGTACACGGGTTTCACCTCGATCCCGTCGAGGTACGTCACGTCCCGAAGCTTCCTGTCCCCCCGCGGCTCGGCCATCGCCTCCGCCCTCCTTACGCGTCCGCCCGCCGGTACGATCGGAAGTAGGACACGATCTCGGGCAGCGGCGTCCCCATCGGGAAGACGGCGTGCACCCCCATCGCCCGGAGCGCCGCGGCGTCGCGCGCGGGGATCGTGCCGCCCACCACGACCGCGACGTCGCCGGCGTCCGCCGCCCG
Organism: Methylomirabilia bacterium; assembly: GCA_041497395.1. Classification (GTDB taxonomy): domain Bacteria; phylum Methylomirabilota; class Methylomirabilia; order Rokubacteriales; family DASRDR01; genus DASRDR01. Next base: position 5,650 of record JBGQGN010000157.1, on the reverse strand, counting down.
GAGCCGCTCGAGAAGGCGCCCCGACAGCGTGAGGTGAGCGCCCGAGAGCACCGACAGGCCGATGACGTCCACGTCCTCCTGGACCGCCTCGGCGACCAGCTCGTCGGGAGTCCGCTTGAGCCCCGAGTACACGACCTCGATTCCGGCGTCCCGGAGCGCGTGCGCGACGACCTTGGCCCCGCGGTCGTGCCCGTCGAGGCCCGGCTTCGCGATCAGCACCCTGAGCGGACGGTCCGTCACCCTGGTGTCACGGCCGGCGTGAAGGCCGGCAGGTAGCGCGGCTGCCCCTGCGGATCGTCGGCGACCCGGACCGGCGCGAACCTGACCCGGGCGCCCACCGCGAGGGCGCCCGGATCCGCGACGCCCACGAGGGGCGCGAGCACGCGGAGCCCCGCAACCTCGACCATCGCGAACACGAGCGGCCTCGTGAAGCCCGCCGGCACGCCGGTCTCCTGGACGCTGAAACCGTGGACCCGGCCGTCCGGCGGGAGATCCACCCAGTCGAACGCGTCGGACGTGCACGCGGGGCAGAAGCCACGCGGCGGCCAGTCGATCCGGCCGCAGCCCCGGCACCGGGTCGTGGTCAGGCGCCCCTCCGCGAGATGCGTGTAGAAGGGATGGAGCTTGTTGTGCTCGGAGGATTCGAGCGGCAGCGGGTCCACCACCCGGGCGTACGGAAGCCGGGATGGGGTGCCCGGCGCAGTGGCGGGCTCCGTCATGGGATCAGCTCTCCCACGCGGCAGTCTATCATCGCCGGCGCGACCGCCGGGACGGCCGCGAGCGAGATCAGCCCGTGAGAAGGCCCCGGACGAAGGCCTCCTGAGCGGGCTCCTCCATGGCGCTCGACCGGTAGATCCGCCGGAGCTCTGTCACCGGGTCACCGGCCAGCCCGTGCACTTTCAGGATGGACGCGAGCACGACGGCCGTCCGGCCGAGGCCGGCGTTGCAGTGGACCAGGACTCCGTCGCCGGCGGCCAGGCGCTCCCCGACGTCACGGAGCAGCTGCCCGAACCCCGGCACCTCCCGCGGCACCCCGAAGTCCGCGATGGGGTACCGGCGCAGGTCGATCCGCTCGTGCGCGAGCGCCTCGAACAGTCCCGGAGCCCGCCTCGGCACCTCCCAGTCCTCGATGAGACTCAGGACGAGTCCGACCCCTGACTCCCGCCAGGCCCGGACACCCGACTCCACCGCGTCGGCCCTGGGCGGCTCGTCCGGGTAGCTCGGCCGGCCGGCGCCCCAGAGCCGCGCCCGAGAGGGCAGGACGGGGTGCACGAGCTGGAGAGGCTGTCCGACCGGAGGCGTCACGACGGCGTTCACCAGCGGGAGTATAGCAGCCGGGTCCGCCAGCGCCCGCGCGCCCCGAAGGGGCCCGACCCCGTGCTCCGGAGCGGGCCTCGCCTCCCTCCCTCTCGCCGGGCGCGCGCGAACCGGCCGTCATGCGTTACACTGAGGCGACCGTGACGACAAGCCCGAGCCGAGACGGCAGCCGGAAGAAGACGCGAGGCAGCACTTCCCGCGCGGCGTCGAGCGGACGAGGCAGCCGGAAGGCAGCCGGGCGCCCCCGTCGCCCGGTCGTCGAGGCGCCGGCTCCCGAGCCTGTCGTTCCGATCGTCCCGCAAGTCGTCGACGAGCCCGAGCCCTTTCCGCTCCCCGTCTCCGCCGTCGAGAGCACGTTCGCCGCTCGCGTGCCGCCGCCCGAGCCCGAGCGTCCCCGACCCCCCGGCCGGCGCGCGATCTTCCTCGACGTCGAGAATACAAGCCGCGCCCAGCACCTCGCCCACGTCATCGACCACCTGGGGGTCGATCCCTGGAACCGCCGGACCGACCTCGTGGCCGTCGCGAACTGGCGGGTGGTGGGTCACGAGGCGGCGCGGCTGCTGGCGGCGCGCGGGGCTCACCTCGTGCACAGCGCCCCCTCGACCGGCGTCCGCGACTGGAGCGATCTCCGCATCGCCGTCGCGGCCGGGATCTGGCTGGCCGCGGCCCGCCCCGGCGACATCATCGAGATCGTGTCCGACGACCGCGCCTTCGATGCCGTGGGAGACGTCGCCGCCAGCCTGGGGATCGAGTTCCGTCGCCTGTCGTATCGCCGTCTCAAGGAGGACTCGCCGGAGACGGTGGTGGTAGAGGAGGAGAGCCGGCCGCTCGCGACGAGCGCGAGCGATTCAGGTTCGCGTCGCCGGCGTCGCCGCCGGGGGCGTGGGCCCGGTGGTCCGACGCCGTCGCAGGCCGGCGAGCGCCGGCCCGCCGATTCGCGCGCTGATTCGCGTGAAGGATCCCGGTCTGGTGCCTCCGGCGGCTCGCGCGGCGGGCGGACGGGAGGCGGCAGGGGTCGCCCGGCCAGCTCCCATGCCCCACGGCCACAGCCCGACCCCCCCCAGACCACGGCTCCTCACGACGAGCTGGTCTCGGTCGTGCGCGGCCTCGTCGAGGGAGCGCCCAAGCGCAGCGTCAGCATCGACGCGGTGGCCAACGCGCTGAAGTCCCGGGGGTTCCAGCGGTCACCGGGCTCTCCCCGGCTCGTCACGCGGCTCCGCCGCATCAAGGAGCTCCTCGTGAGCCCGTCCGGAACGATCACGCTCGCCGAGGACGGCGCCCCACCCGCGAACGAACCGCAGATCGAGAGCGAGCCCCGAGTCGAGAGCGCGGCGCAGATCGTGAGCCAGCCGATGGACGAGGCCGCCGAGATCGAGGAGGCTGGCGAGATCGACGACGACCGCCAGCCGAACTTCCTCAGCTGGCGGGAGAGCGAGCCCGAGGTGCCCGAGGTCGACGGCAACCGGGTCTCGCCCGCTCCCGCGCCCGGGCCTTCCGGCCCTCCAGTTCGTGGCCGACGACGGCGCCGCCGGCGCTGGCGCGGGGGCCCGCGCCAGTCGGCTCCGGGGTCCCAGCCGGCCTGACCCTGGCCGCGCCGCCCGCGGACACGGCGGCCGCGCCCCCCGCCCCGTCCGTGACGTTCCCGTCAACCGGCGCGACTCAGTCACGACCGTAGAGCATGACGACGTGCTCGCCCATCCCCGAGTTGTTGTGGGTGAGGGCGAGTCGCGCCTCGGGCACCTGGCGCGGGCCGGCCTCGCCGCGAAGCTGCCAGAAGGCCTCGGAGGCCTGAGCGATCCCCGTGGCGCCGAGAGGGTGGCCGCAACCGATCAACCCGCCGCGTGGGTTGACCACGACCTTCCCGCCGTAGTCGGACAGGCCCTTCTCGACGAAGCGGCCGCCCTCGCCCTTCGCGCAGAAGCCGAGCTCCTCGTACGCGATGATCTCCGCGATGGCGAAGCAGTCGTGCACCTCCGCGAGATCCACGTCGTCGGGCCCGACGCCGGCCATCCGGTACGCCTGCTCCGCGGCCCGCCGCATCGACGGCCAGCTCGCGTAGTCCTCGGGGAGCGAGGACAGCGTGAACCCGTCCAGCGCCTGGCCGGTGCCCCGGATCCACACGGGCTGGTCCGTCAGGTCGCGGGCCCGCTCCTCGCTGGCGACGACGACGGCGGCGGCGCCGTCGGTGATGGGCGAGCACATGAACAGGCGAAACGGGGTCGCGATCATGCGGGAGCACAGCACCTGGTCGAGGGTCGCGCCCTTCTGGAAGTGCGCGTAGGGGTTCTTGCTCGCGTGGTTGTGGTTCTTCACGCTGACCAGCGCCATCTGCTCCTCGGTCGTGCCGTGGCGCGCCATGTGCGCCTGGGCCGCCAGCGCGAAGCAGGGCGGCGCGGTGAGCCCGTGGGCCGCCTCCCACTCGCGGTCGACGCCCGTACTCATGTTGAGGAGGGCCTCGTCCGGCGTCGGCACGTTCAGCTTCTCCACGCCGAGGACCATGACGAGGTCCGCGAGGCCGGCCGCGATGAACGCGTAGGCGTACCGGAGCCCGACGGTGCCTGAGGCGCACATGTGCTCGGTCCGGGCGGAGAGCCGGCTCGGTTTGATTCCGAGCGCCTCGGCGGCGAGCGAGGAGATGTGGCTCTGGAACGCCGTGCGCTCCGGCATGACCGAGCCCACCACGATCCCCTCGAGATCGGCCGGCCGCAGGCCGGGAACCGAGTCGAAGCACGCCTTGCCGGCCTCCCAGATGAGGTCGCGATACGTCGCCTTCCGCACGCCGAAGCGCGTCATGCCCGCTCCGACCAGAGCCACTTTCCGCATGCCGGTGCTCCTTCCGGCCGCCGTTGCCGCCGGCCGGTCCCAACCTTACCCCAGGGCGCGTGTCACCGCGAGGGTCAGGGGGACAACACCGACAACGTCGTGTAGAACCCGACTGGATGAGGGTGACCGTGCGTGCTACTATCCGCCGCCCATGTCACCGAAGCCGATATCGCCCACCTTGGAGAGCCCGATCCAGGAGGCGCCGGATGCTGTCTTTCGCTTCCGGATGTGGAGCCTGTCGCCACGCGACCGACAAGCGCTGACCCGGGTCGTGGGCGCCTTTCTGTTGACGCGGCTCCTCCTCTACGTGGTGGGAGCCGTCGCCATCCGAATGGTCCCGCTCCACGCAGGGCCGCGCGCCGAGGCGTCTCTCGGAAAGAACCTCTCGCTGGTCCCCTGGGTGGGATGGGACGCCGGGTGGTATCTGTCGATCGCGGAGCGCGGCTACTGGTTCGACCCGCACGGCCCGTCGAATGTCGCCTTCTTCCCCCTCCTCCCCCTGCTGATCAAGACGGTAGCAATTCTCACTGGCAACGTCGTCGTCGCCGGACTCCTCGTCGCCAACCTGGCGGCGCTGGGCGCGATCCTGGCCCTCTGGCGCTGGGTGCGAGCGGAAGCGGGTCCAGTCGCAGGGGAGCAGGCCGTGCTGTGGCTCCTCGTCTATCCATTCTCGTTCTTCTTCCACTCGATCTACGCGGAGTCGCTGTTCTTCTTACTCGCGACGCTGGCGCTCGACGCGAGCGCGCGCGGGCAACGACTGGCCGCGGGACTCTGGGGTGGCCTGGCAGCGACCACCCGTCCCATGGGAGTCCTGCTCACGCCCGCGCTGGCCTGGGGGCTCTGGCGGGACTGGCGGGCGGGCCGCCATCTCCGTCCACGGGACGTGATCGCCGTGTTGTTGCCTGTGGCGGGTCTGGGCGCCTATGCGGCCTACCTCTGGGCCGCGGTTGGCGATCCTCTCGCGTTCTGGACGGCCCATGCCGTCGGCTGGCACGTCGAGTTCCAGTGGACCGTGGCGAAGTACTGGCGCGAGACGTACTGGGTCGTGACGCGGCTGGTGCGCCTCCACACCTACGCGCACCTCCTCGATGCGATGCGAATCCTGCTGCCCGTGGTGTTCGTCGCGCTCACCGTGCAGGTGTTCCGCCGCTTGGGGGCCGTGCCGGGGATCTACGCAAGCCTGGCTGTGGCGGTCAGCGTGTTCTTCGCCGTGGAGAGCGTAGGACGGGAGTTTCTGGCGGTGACACCGGCTTTCGCCGTGATCGGGCTGACCGGACCCCGGGGAACACTGGGTGAGGCGCTGCGATTCTTCTCGCTGGGCCTCCTCTTGCTCTTCCTCTTCGCCTTCGTCACCGGGCGGTTCGTCGGCTGAGGCAGCCTCCGCTGGCCCCCAGCGCCGCGCCGGCGCGAGCGCCGGACCGAGGGCAGGGTGCGGCGCCGAGAGAGGCCGTCAGCGCCGGGAGTCAGACTCTGGGTCGGCCAGGAACCAGGCGGCGATGTGGTGGAGCTG
>JBGQGN010000156.1:0-8075 GCA_041497395.1 Methylomirabilia bacterium | reverse complement strand
CGGTCGCGCACAACTTCCCGGCCCGCGAGGAGATCGCCCGCATCGTCGAGCCCGTGATGCGGGGTCGCACCACGCAGGAGTGGATCGACTTCCTCGTGCCCCGGGGGGTCTGGGTGGCGCCGATCCGGACGCACGAGGAGGCCTTCGCCGACCCCGCGGTCCAGGCGGCGGACGCGGTCGAGGAGATCGATCACCCCGTCGCTGGGCGAGTGCGGCTCCTCCGCTTCCCGGTGGAGCTCTCGTCGGGACGGGCCGGCGTCCGCCGGCCGCCGCCCATGCCTGGGGAGCACGCCGAGGAGATCCTGCGGGAGCTCGGCTACCCCGACGGGGACGTGCAGCGCCTCCGCGACCAGCGAGTCATCTGAGCGGAGGGAAGGCGATGAGCCATCGTGTACCGACCCCGCGCGCCTGCGCCTCCGGCCCCCCTTCCCCCGGCCACAGGCCGAAGGCCGTCCATCGGTGGGGAGGGGGGTGGCGGGGCGTGCCGATGAGCGCGCCGTCCCCGTCCGCCGCGCCGGGCACCGCCCTGATCACCGGCGCGGGCATGGGCATCGGTCGTGCGATCGCGCTCCGGCTGGCCCGGGATGGCTGGGCCGTCGCGGTCAACGACGTCGAGCCGGCCCGCGCCACCGGGGTCGCACGAGAGGTCGTGGCAGCAGGGGCCCGCAGCGTCGCCGTCGTCGCCGATGTCGGCGATCGCGAGGCCGCCCACCGCGTGGTGGCGGAGACGCTCGAGACGTTCGGCGCCGTCGACCTCCTGGTCAACAACGCCGGCCTTTGCCGGCTCGGCGCGATCGCCGAGTTCTCCGAGGCCGACTGGCGCGCGACGTTCCGGGTCAACGTGGACGGCGTCTTCTTCTGCTGCCAGGCCGCGCTCCCGCACATGCTCGCGCGGGGGCCGCGGCAACATCGTCAACCTCGCGTCCTGGAGCGGGAAGGCGGGCGCGTCGTACTTCGGCGCCTACTGCGCCTCGAAGTTCGCCGTGATCGGCCTGACGCAGTCCCTGGCCAAGGAGGTCGCGCCCCGGGGTATCCGGGTCAACGCCGTCTGCCCCGGCATCGTGGCGGGCACCGAGATGCGGGCGCAGGTGGACGCGGAGTCCCGCGCGCTCGGACGCCCGACCTCGGCCGACCGCGTCGGCTGGATCCCGATGGACCGGCTCGCGGAGCCGGAGGACGTCGCCGGCGTGGTCGCCTTCCTCGTGTCCGACGACGCGCGCTACATGACCGGCCAGGCCGTCAACGTCACCGGCGGCCTCTGGATGCACTGACTGCCGCGCGCCCGTCCCGTGCGGGCCCCGCCCGCTTGACACTGCCCGGGACGGCTTGCTAGGGTGCACGCCGTGTCGATCGGGGCGCCGCGCTGGCTCCGTCGCTGGGCGACTGGCGTGCCAGCACTCGCCACGCCGCCTGGACGTGACATCGGGCAACTGCTGGCGGTCCGCCAGCACGTGGTCACCGAGTTGAATGACGTCCGAGCCATCAAGGCGCTGTTCAGCGGCAGGCCCGACATGGCCGCCTACGCCCGTTACCTCGTCAACGCCTACCACTACGCGCAGTACAGCCCCAAGGTGATGGCGTTGGCCGCGGCGCGCACGACCGACAGCCACCCCGAGCTGTCCCGCTACCTGCTGCATCACGCGGACGAGGAGCAGGGGCACCACAAGTGGGCGCTCGAGGACCTGTCCGACCTCGGCGTCAAGGAGTCCGAGGCGCGCGCGACGCGCCCGGTGCCGGCCTGCGCGGCGATGATCGGCTACGTCCACTACGTGGCGGCCTACGCCAATCCAGTCGGCCTCTTCGGGTGGATGTACGTTCTCGAGGCGGTCGGGAACGACCTCGGCGCGACGGCCGCCAAGCAGCTCAAGGCAACGCTCGGGCCGAAAGCCTCGGACCGCGGGCTCCGCTTCGTCGGCCGCCACGGGGTGAGTGATGCGGACCACACGAAGGACCTCACGCGCGAGATCGAGACCCACGTGAAGGGCGAGGACATGGCCGACGTCTGCCACGTCGCCGACGTCATTGCCGACCTCTACGTGCGGATGTTCCGTGAGATCGGCGGGGAGCGCCCGGAATGGCGGTGACCGTTCACACCGCGCGGACCGACGCCCAGCGCGAACAGGTGTACGCGTTCCGGTACCAGGTGTACGTGAGCGAGCTCGGGCTCGCGCCGCCCACCGCGGACCACGCGCGGAAGCGGCTTTGGGACGAGCTCGACGACGTCGGGGTCTCCCACTTCCTCCTCGACGACGGGGAAGTCGTGGGGTCGCTGCGGATGATCTTCCTGGCGGACCTGCCGGACCCGGCTCCGCTGGTCGAGAAGTTCCGCATGGAGCCGGCCATCGCGGTGATGGGGCGAGCGGCCATCTGCACGACCAGCCGCTTCATCATCCATCCGCGGCTCCGGATGGGCCTGGCCATCCACCGCCTCATCGAGCACGCGTACGAGGACGCCGTGGCCCGCGGCGTGCGCCTCAACTACGGGGACTGCAGTCCGCACCTCCTGCCCTTCTACGAGCATCTCGGCTATCGGCGCTACACGGAGGCCTACAACGACACCGCCTACGGGTTCAAGGTTCTGATCCTCATGCTGGGTCGGGACCAGCAGCGATTCGCCCAGGTGCGCTCGCCGCTGGCCCACGTCGCCACACGGTTCCCCGACGATCCCGAGGCGCGCGCCTGGTTCGAGCGGACGTACCCAACGTACCTCGGTCTCGAGAGCGCCGCTTTCCTGCCCGAGGGCGTGTTCTTCGATCTCTTGCGTGAGCGCGTGCCCAGCGACCCCCTCCACAGCGTCGGCCTGTTGCATGGTCTCGACCGCGCGGAGGCGGACCGCTTCCTCGCGAGGGCGACGCTCGTGCAGGCCGCTCCGGGCGACCACATCGTCCGCGAAGGCGAGCCCGGCGACACGCTGTTCGTGATCCTCTCGGGGCTCGCCGAGGCAGTGCTCACCGAGGCGCCGGGCCGCCCGGTGGGGGTCCTCGGCGCCGGCGACACGTTCGGAGAGGTCGGCTTCCTCACCGCCCAGCCCCGCATCGCCTCCGTCGTGGCCCGCGCCCCGTGCGAGCTGATCGTGCTGTCCGGCGATTTCCTCCGCCGGTTCATCGAGCGCGAGCCGGCGATCGCGGCCAAGGTCCTCTTGAACCTCTCCCGGACGCTTGCGGCGCGGCTGGCCGTCACGACTCGCCTGGCGTTCGTCCGGGCCTGAGCCCGGCGGCGCGCGTGTGCGGGCGCCGGCGGGCTCAGGCCCGCGATGACGCCCACAGGGTGAAGGCGGGGTGAGACGCTACGCCGAGGCCGTCATCCGGTGGCGGCTCGCCGTCATCGCGCTGACCGCCGTGGCCACCGCGCTCCTCGGTCTCCAGATCACGCAGCTTCGCGTCATCGTCGATCCCGCCCGGATGCTGCCGCAGGACCATCCATACGTGTCCGTCACGAACCGGGTGGAGCAGCTGTTCGGCTCCAAGTACGTCGTCGTCGTCGGGATCACGCCGCGGGATGGGACGGCGCTGGCGCCGGCCGTCCTGGAGAAGGTCCGGCGGATGACCGACGCCTTTCTGGCCGCGCCCGGAGTGGTCCGGTCCAGCGTGGTGAGCCTGGCGGCGCCGCGGGCCAAGGGAATCACAGGCACGCCAGACGGCATGGCGGTGCGGCCCCTGATGGAGGCGGTGCCGCGCACACCGGCCGAGGTCGAGGACCTGCGGCGCCTGCTCCGGGCCAACCCCGTCTACATCGACACCGTCGTGTCGCGCGACGAGCGGACGGTGGCCATCCTGGCGGAGTTCAAGGAGGACGCTCGCGGCTTCGGCGGAATTCTCGAGCGGGTCCGCCCGATCGTGGACCGGGAGCGCGAGGGGACGGTGAACATCCACGTGGCGGGGCTTCCGGTCTTCGTGGCCGAGGTCGAGCGCTACTCCCAGCGGATGGCCTTCCTCTTCCCGCTCGCCGTGCTCATCACGGGGCTCATCCACTACGAGGCGTTCCGCACCGTGCAGGGGCTGGTCCTTCCGCTCGTGACCGCCCTCCTGGCCGTGGTCTGGGGGCTCGGGGTCATGCGGCTCGCCGGGGTCCCCATGGACGTCTTCAACGGGACCACGCCGATCCTCATCCTCGCGGTGGCGGCCGGCCACGCGGTCCAGATTCTCAAGCGGTACTACGAGGAGTACCACCGGCTCCGCGAAGACGGCGGCCTTGCCCCGACCGAGGCCAACCGAGTGGCGGTGGTCGAGTCCATCGCGCGGATCGGACCGGTGATGCTCACGGCGGGCTCGGTGGCGGCCCTCGGCTTCCTCTCCCTGGTGGTCTTCGAGATCACGACCATCCGCACGTTCGGCGTGTTCACGGGTCTCGGGATCCTGAGCGCGCTGGTTCTCGAGATGACGTTCATCCCGGCGCTCAGGTCGCTCCTGCCCGCTCCGGGCGAGCGGGAGGGCCAGCGGGAGCGGGAGCGGCGCCTGTGGGACCGGGTCACGGAGACCCTGGCAGGCTGGGTGATCGGCCCCGGCCGTCGACGCCTCTACCTGGCGATGGCTGGCCTGGTCGTCCTCTGCGGGGTCGGGGTCGCCCGCGTCGTCACCGACAACTCCATCAGGAGCTACTTCTTCGCGGGCCTGCCCTTCCAGGAGGACGATCGCGTGCTGAACGCGCGCCTCGGCGGGACCAATACGCTCTACCTCCTGGTCGAGGGCGCGGAGGACGATGCGATCAAGGCGCCGGAGGTCCTCCGGGCGATGGCGGCCACCCAGCGGTTCCTCGAGCAAGACCCGGTCATCGGCAAGACGGTCTCCCTCGCCGACTTCATCCGGCGCATGAACCAGGCGATGCACGGCGACGACCCCGCGCACGATGTCATTCCCGAGACACGAGAGCTGGTCTCACAGTACCTGTTGCTGTACTCGCTGTCGGGCGAGCCGGGTGACTTGGACGCCTACGTTGACTACGCGTACCGGGCGGCCAACGTGTGGGTCTTCCTGAAGACCGACAGCAGCGCTCAGCTGGAAGCGCTCACCGCGCGCCTCGACCCGTTCGTCCGCAGCCAGTTCGGGGATCGTGTCCGCGTGCGGCTCGGGGGCAGCGTGGCCGAGACGACGGCCCTCAACGAGGTGATGGTGCGGGCGAAGGTCCTCAACATCGTCCAGATCAGCGGCGTGATCCTGATCATCGCCTCGCTGGTGTTCCGCTCACTCCTCGGGGGCGTCCTCGTCCTCGTGCCTCTCCTCCTCGCGGTCCTCGTCAACTTCGGGCTTATGGGCCTGACCGGGATCCGGCTCAGCATCGGCACGTCCCTCATCTCCGCCATGGCCGTGGGCATCGGAGCCGACTACGCCATCTACGTCATCTACCGATTCCGCGAGGAGCTGGCGCGTGGGCTGGACGAGGCGGCCGCGCTGCGGCTCACGCTCACCACTGCCGGCAAGGCCATCCTGTTCGTCGCCTCCGCCGTCGCGGGAGGATATGGTGTGCTGCTCTTCTCGTATGGCTACTACATCCACATGTGGTTCGCGGTCCTGATCGCGAGCGCGATGCTGGTGAGCTCGCTGGGCGCGCTAACGCTCCTGCCGGTCCTGCTCCTCACGCTGCGCCCTCGCTTCGTCTTCGGGAGCGGGCGCCGCGAGCTCCCGCGGGCCCCGGGCCCGGCGGCGGCGCTCGCGCTGGCCGTCGGCGCCGCCGCGACGCTCCTGCCGCTTTCGGCGGTCGGTCAGACCCTGACGCCGCGGGAGATCGCGCAGCGGAACTTCGCGGTGACCCGCGTGCTCGACTCGACCGCGGACGTCACGTTCACGCTCATCAGCCCGTCGGGCGGGGAGAGGGTCCAGCGCACCCTCACCCAGTCGAAGCTCCGCCCGAATGGCGCCGACAACATGCGGATGGTCCGCTTCCTGGCGCCACCCGACGTCCGGGGGCTGGCCATCCTCACGATCGAGGACGCGGCCGGCGAGGACGACATCTGGGTGTACGTGCCGGCCTTGCGTAAGGTCCGGCGCCTGACCGGGTCGAACAAGAAGGACAGCTACGCGGGGACGGACTTCTCGTACGGGGACATCATCGGCCACCGGGTGGACGACTGGACGCACCGCGTGGTCCGGGAGGAGGTGCTGGACGAGCAGCCATGCCACGTCGTCGAGTCCCTGCCGGTGAGCGAGGCGGTGACGGCGCGGATCGGCTACTCGAAGCGCCTGTGGTGGATCCGTCGAGACAATTTCGTCGCGATCCGGGAGGAGTTCTGGGACGCGACGGGTCGGCCGCTGAAGCTCTTCCGAGCCCTGGAGGTCCGGGTGGTGGACCCCGCTCGAGGCAACTGGCAGGCCATGCGCGTGGAGGCGACGAACCTCCAGACCGCCCACCGGACGGTGATCCGCCTCGACAAATTCAAGGCCAACCAGCGGCTCGCCGACGAGCTCTTCACGACCCGCTACATGGAGCGCGAGCCCTGACGGCGGGTCGGCAGGCGGCTTGGGCGCTGATCGCCCTCTTGGGATCGGCGCCCGCCGCCGCCGACGAGGACGTCTCCAGTCCGGGCTTCTCCGTGGGGAGGCTCATCGAGGCCGGCGGCCTCGGCGGCTCCCTCCGAGCCGGCTACTGGAGCTCCTCCCGGACCCTGGACGATCGGTCCAACCTCGGCACCGCGGCGGTGTGGCTCCGGGCGGCGCCGGCCCTCGGACCGAGCCTGTCGCTGTTCGCGGAGGGTTGGGTGCGGAGCGAGGACATCTTCGGCGACAGCCAGCCCGACGGCCTCCTCCGCGAGGCCTACCTCGGCGTGCGGCACGGCCCGCTTGACGTCCGGGCCGGCAAGCAGATCATCGCGTGGGGCCGGGCCGATCGGATCAACCCGACGGACAACCTCACGCCGCGCGACTACACGCTGCTGGTCCCCGACGACGAGGACCAGCGCTTCGGGGCGCCGGCCGTCCGGGCCACGTACTTCCACGGGGGTTTCGCCCTGACGGGCGTCTGGCTGCTGGACTTCGAGCCCAGCGTGGTGCCGCTCCGGAGACCGCCCGCCCCCCTGCAGATCCACGATCGCGAGCCGGGAGGCGGGTTCGCGCAGGGCGCCGTGCGCCTTGAGCAGAGCGGATCGGGGGTCGAGTGGTCGCTGTCGTATTTCGACGGCCTGGACACGATTCCCGACCTCGCCCTCGAGCGGACCGGGTCCCGCCGCCGGGAGCTCGTGCTAGGCTCGCATCGGGTGCGGGTGGTGGGTGTGGACGCGGCGACCGTCGTCGGCCCGTACGGGCTCCGGGGCGAAGCCGCGTACACGTTCACCGAGGACGACGACGGCGACGACCCGGGCATCAAGAACCCGTTCCTCTTCGTGGTCGTGGGCGCCGATCGGACGTTCCTCGAGCATCTGAACGTGAACGTCCAGTACATCCTCCGCGTGGTGACGCGCTACCACAGCCCTTTCGGGGTCGCGGATCCGCTCGCTCGCGAAGTCGCCGTCCAGGCCGCCTTGCTCGTCAACCAGCTCGATCACGTGCAGCATTCGTTCTCGCTGCGAGTGAGCCACCGGTGGCTTCACGAGACCCTGGAGGCAGAGCTGGCCACGATCGTCTCGGTAGACCGGTTTGGCTGGGTCCTTCGGCCCCGAGTCACCTACGCCCTCACCGATCGCTGGCGGCTCACGGTGGGTGGCGACCTCTTCGGCGGCGAGCGCCTGTCGTTCTTCGGGAATCTCCGGGACAACTCGGCGGCGTTCGCGGAGCTCCGCTGGAGCTTTTGACCGCCTGACCCTCGGCCGGGCGCCCGCGAGAGGTGTCCGCACCGCGTCGGCGTTGGCGCTTCCCGGTCCGGCGCATCCTCCGCGCTCCGGGTTGGTACCTCGAGCCCGCCTTTCCTCGAGGGCACCGTGATGAGCGGCTACATGCTGTCCCGCTTCAAGGGCGCGACGAACAAGATCTGGTTCACGGCCATCTACCTCTTCCGGACCGTGCCGTATATCACCTGGGTGATGCCGCTCTATCTCCTCACCCAGTCCCTCGGCCTCTACGACACGTACCTCGGGCTCCTGCTGCCCCACGTGGCCGTGCACGTCTGCTTCTTCAGCTGGGTGATGAAGGGCTTCTTCGATGGCGTGG
>JBGQGN010000155.1:0-8084 GCA_041497395.1 Methylomirabilia bacterium | reverse complement strand
ACGGCGATGGCGCGGGAGCTCCACCGGCTGATCGCCCACGACCAGCCCTACACGTTCCTCTACGTGCGGCGGGTGCTCTCGCTGATGGACGGCAAGATCGTGCGGGTGGTCCCGGGGCCGGACGGGAAGCCCCGCTACCTGCCGTTCCAGGTGAACCGGCTCGGGTCCGTCGGGTTCGACTTCAACCAGTGGCTGAAGACGCCCACACCGGTCCTGCCGCCCTTTCGCTCCGAGCTGAGCCCGACCTGAGCATGCTCCCGTTCGTCCTGCGGGCCCTCGGGCGGAAGCTCTGGACGCTCTTCATCATCTCGATCGTCTCGTTCGCCGTCGTCCACCTCGCCCCCGGGTCGCCCGGCCAGATCGACCCGCTGAACCCGCGCTTCACCCGAGAGCAGCTCGAGCGCTACCGGGCCGCGTTCGATCTCGACAAGCCCCTCTACGTCCAGTACGGGCTCTTCTACCAGCGGCTGTTCACCGGCCAGCTGCGCGCGTTCAAGGACAACCAGCCGGTCCTGCCGAAGATCGTCGAGCGGGCGTGGAACAGCTTCCCCCTCTTCGTCGTCGGCACCGTCCTCGTCTGGTGCTTCGCCTTCCCGCTGGGGATCGCGACCGCCGTCCGGCGCAACTCCTGGTTCGACCGCGTGGTGACGGTGGTCGTCTTCGCACTGATCTCGATCCCCGGCTTCTACCTCTCCTACCTGGCGATCATCTTCGTGGTGCGGACGTTCCACGTGGACGTGATCGGCTTCCAGACGTTCGGCCGCGATCCCGGGGGGTGGCCGTGGATCATGGACCGCACCTGGCACCTCGTCCTGCCGTCGGTGCTGGGCGCGACGGCCGGGATCGCCGTGCTCTCCCGGTACGTGCGGTCGCAGATGCTGGAGGTCATCAGCTCGGACTACGTCCGGACCGCGCGGGCCAAGGGGCTGCCCGAGGACGCCGTCCTCTACCGCCACGCGCTCCGGAACGGGCTCCTCCCCTTCGTCACGATGCTGGGGCTTCTGATCCCGGGGCTGATCGGCGGCAGCGTGATCTTCGAGACGATCTTCGCGTGGCCGGGCATCGGCCGGCTCGGCTACGAGGCGATCCTGGCGCGCGACTACCCGGTGGTGATCGCGCTGAACTTCATCGCGGCGCTCCTCACGGTGGCGGGGACGCTGTTCTCGGACCTCCTCTACATGTTGGTCGACCCGCGGATCCGGCTATGAGGCGCGGGTGAGCCCCGCGGCGCGCGGCGAGTCGCCGGGCCGGCTCGTCTGGCGGGCCTTCCGCCGGAACCGCCCGGCGGTCCTCGGGCTCGCGGTCGTCCTCGGGTTCTTCCTGATCGCGCTCGTCGGGATCCTGCTGACGAAGGGCGCGCATCCGGTCCTCGACCCGCGCGAGGTGCGCCTGCCCGACCGCCTCCAGGGCCCCTTCGCGCGCCCGAACCGCGCGGCGGTGCCGGCGGCGAGCCTCCCGCGGCTCGGGATCTACCTCTTCGGCACGGACGAGCTCGGGCGGGACGTCTTCGCCCGCATGCTCGAGGGGGCGTTCGTCTCCCTCTCGGTCGGCTTCGTCGCGGTCGGGCTGGCCGTCGCGATCGGGATCGCCCTCGGCGGCCTGGCCGGGTACTACGGTCCCGTGCGGCTCCGGCTCGGCCCCGTGCGGCTCCTCACGGTGGACACGCTGATCACGGGGCTCATCGACGTCATGCTCTCGTTCCCGACGTTCTTCCTCATCCTGACCGTCATCGCCATCCTCCGGCCGTCGATCTGGAACATCATGGTCGTGATCGGGGTCACCAGCTGGGAGGGGACGGCGCGCTTCGTCCGGGCGGAGGTGCTGTCCCTCCGCGAGCGGGAGTTCGTCCACGCGGCGCAGGCGGCCGGCGCCCGGGGCGCCCGGATGATCGGGGTGCATCTCCTTCCGAACGCGCTCGGCCCCGTCCTGGTCTCGGCCACGCTCGGCGTCGCGGGGGCGATCCTGACGGAGTCGAGCCTGTCCTTCCTCGGGTTCGGTGTGCCCCCGCCGGACGCGACCTGGGGCAACATCCTCGCCGACGGCAAGCGCTACATCTTCGACGCGCCGTGGCTCACCTTGATCCCGGGAACGGCGATCCTGGTCGTCGTGCTGGCCTTCAACCTCTTCGGCGAGGGGCTGCGCGAGGCCTTCAACCCGCGGCTCCGCGAGGGCTGACGGGGGATCGGGCCCTGCCGTCCCCGCCCGTCGACCCGGACGTCGCGGGGAGGTCTTGCCCGCTCCCTTCGGACGCCACAACCGCACCCCCCGCGGTCTTGACAATGCGCGAGGCGCGACGGCAAGATACGCCCTGCGCCGAAGTGGCGGAATTGGCAGACGCGCACGTTTGAGGGGCGTGTGGGGTAACCCGTGGGGGTTCGAGTCCCCCCTTCGGCACCACTCCCCCCCTGCGCGTGGGGAGCGACGGGGCTCCGAACTGGAGCCCCGTTGTGATTTGAAGGGGAGGGGTCGGCACTACGACCCTGTGGCATAATGACCAGCGACGCAAGCCCTTGCCACGTATGACGCAGACGCTTCCCGTCATCCAGCCCGACGCCCTACGGGATCTCCAGGCGCGCAAGCCGGCCTGGCTCAAGGTGCGTGCGCCTGGTGGCCCGAACTACATGCGCCTCCAGGCGCTCATGCGCGAGCGGAACCTCCACACGGTCTGCGAGGAGGCCCGCTGCCCCAACATCGGCGAGTGCTGGGAAGAGCGGACGGCGACCTTCATGATCCTCGGTGACGTGTGCACCCGCCGGTGCGGGTTCTGCGCGGTGGCGCACGGCCGGCCCGAGTGGGAAGACTGGGGGGAGCCGGACCGCGTAGGCCGCACCGTCGCCGAGATGGGGCTCCAGCACGTCGTCGTGACGAGCGTCAACCGCGACGATCTGGCCGACGGCGGGTCCGAGATCTTCGCCCGGACGATCACGGCGATCCGGCGCGAGGCGCCGGGCTGCCGGGTGGAGG
Source organism: Methylomirabilia bacterium (assembly GCA_041497395.1). Taxonomy (GTDB): domain Bacteria; phylum Methylomirabilota; class Methylomirabilia; order Rokubacteriales; family DASRDR01; genus DASRDR01. The sequence continues at coordinate 5,120 of JBGQGN010000155.1, read as the reverse complement.
TGCTGATCCCGGACTTCCAGGGGTCGGCGGCCGCCCTCGAGACCGTGCTCCGGGCCCGGCCCGACGTCCTCAATCACAACATCGAGACGGTCCCGCGTCTCTACGGGCCGGTGCGCCCCGGATCTCGCTACCCGCGGAGCCTTGAGCTGTTCCGGCGGGCGAGCGGGCACGCGACGGAGCCCGTCACGAAGTCGGGGATGATGCTCGGCCTGGGCGAGGCGGCGGACGAGGTCCGCGCCACGATGGCGGACCTCCGGGCCGCCGGGGTCCAGCTCCTGACGCTCGGCCAGTACCTCCGGCCGTCCCCCGCGCACCTCCCGGTGGTGCGCTACGTGCCGCCCGCGGAGTTCGAGGCGTTCGCCGCCGACGGCCGGGCGCTCGGGTTCCGGCACGTCGAGGCCGGTCCGCTCGTGCGCTCGTCCTATCACGCGAAGCGCCAGGTCGAGGCGGCGTGCGCGCCGCCTCCGGTGGACTGATGCAGTACGTCCCGATCCTGATGGTATTCGCGATCTCGCTCGGGGTGGCCTGTCTCCTCGCGTACCTCCCGGCTCTCCTCGGCCCGCGACGGCCCACCCCCGTCAAGCTCGAGACGTTCGAGTGCGGCAAGGACGTGCTCGCGCGTCCGGAGGGACGGTTCGCGATCAAGTTCTCGACCACGGCGATCTTCTTCATCATCTTCGACATCGAGCTGATGTTCGTCTTCCCGTGGACCGTGGTGTACCGGAGCCTCGGGCTCTACGGATTCGTGACCATGGTCGTGTATCTCGGGATCCTGATGCTGGGGCTCCTCTACGTCTGGCGGAAGGGAGGGCTCCAGTGGGAGTAGCGGACTTCTTCACGACGAAGCTCGACGCGGCGCTCGGCTGGGCCCGCAAGTACTCCATCTTCCAGTACCCGTTCGTGACGGCCTGCTGCGGGATGGAGTACATGGCCACCGCGTGCTCCCACTACGACGTCGACCGCTTCGGGGCGGGGCTCCCGCGCTTCTCGCCGCGCCAGGCCGACGTCCTGTTCGTCGTGGGGACGATCAGCCACAAGATGGCGCCGGTTCTCCGGCGGGTCTACGATCAGATGACCGAGCCCAAGTGGGTGGTGGCCTTCGGGGTGTGCACGTGCACGGGCGGGTTCTACGACAACTACGCGACCGTGCAGGGCATCGACACGATCCTGCCGGTCGACGTCTACATCCCGGGCTGTCCGCCCCGGCCCGAGAGCGTGCTCGACGGCCTCATGAAGCTCCAGGACAAGATCGCCGCGGGGCGGCAGCGGTACTGAGGCCGGCGCGCGCCCGCGTCCCCCTCCCCCATGAACGGCCCGGACATCCTCGCGCGGCTGACGGAGCGCTTCGACGCCGGCGTCCTCGCGTCCCACGGCGAGCCCGGCGACGCCCTGCTCGTCAGCCTCGCGGCGCTCCCCGAGGTGCTGCGGTTCTGCCGGGACGACGCGGCCCTCCAGTTCGACATGCTGATGGACCTCACCGCCGTGGACTACCTCACCTACCCCGGCCGCGAGGAGGCCCCGCGGTTCGAGGTCGTCTACCACCTCTACTCGGTCCCCCACAACCACCGGGTGCGGATCAAGGCGGGGGTCGAGGAGGACGACCCGGTCGTCCCGACGGCGGTGCCGCTCTGGCCGATCGCGAACTGGCTCGAGCGCGAGGTGTGGGACATGTTCGGGCTTCGCTTCGCGGAGCACCCCGACCTGCGGCGACTCCTCCTGTACGAGCAGTTCGAGGGGCACCCCCTTCGCAAGGACTACCCCGTCAGCCGGCGGCAGCCCCTCATCGGTCCCCGGAACTGAGCCCCCCGGGACGCCCATGACGCCGACGCCCGAGACCACCAGCGCGACTCCGCCCGCGGCCGCGTCCCGGCGCGTCCAGGAGATCTTCCTCGGGGAGGGCGTGCCGGAGAGCGGCACCGAGAACCTCGTGGTCAACCTCGGGCCGTCGCACCCGGCGATGCACGGCATCGTCCGCATCATCACGGAGCTCGACGGGGAGCGGGTCGTCAAGACCGACGTCGAGATCGGCTATCTCCACCGGGCGTTCGAGAAAGAGTGCGAGATCGGCCCCTACAACGCGGCGATGCCGTACACGGACCGCCTCAACTACGTCTCGCCCCTGATCAACAACTTCGGGTTCTGCTCGGCGGTGGAGAAGCTCCTCGGCATCCAGGTGACGGAGCGCTGTGCATACATCCGCGTGATCCTGAGCGAGATCTCGCGCCTGTCGGATCACCTGACCTGCGTGGGCGCCTCGGCGATGGAGCTCGGGGCGTTCACCGTCTTCCTCTACATGATCAAGGCGCGTGAGTTCCTGTGGGAGGTGATCGAGGCGGTCACCGGCGCGCGGCTCACGATCTCGCACGGCCGGGTGGGCGGGCTCAAGGCGGACCTTCCGCCCGACTTCGAGGCGGGGGTCCGCCGGGCGTTCGCCGAGACGCGGACGGTGCTCGAGGAGTCGCACAAGCTGCTCACCAGCAACCGGATCTTCGTCGACCGGATGCAAGGCGTTGGCATCCTCTCGCGGGAGGAGGCGATCGCGTACGCGGTCACCGGCCCGCTCCTCCGGGCCTCGGGCGTGCCGTTCGACGTCCGGCGGGCGACGCCCTACTGGGTGTACGACCGGCTAGACTTCGAGATCCCGGTCGGCGAGACGGGCGACAACTACGACCGGTACCTGGTCCGCATGGCCGAGATGGAGCAGTCGATGCGGATTGCCGAGCAGGCCCTCGCCCAGCTGCCCGGCGGCCCGGTCAACGTGGACCACGAGGGGCGCCCGTTCGCCGTGCCCGCCGAGTACGTCGACCGGGGGAAGCTCGGCAAGACCGAGGGCCTCCTGATCACCGACATCCGGCTCTCGCCGAACCTGGCCGGCCAGGAGCGGCGGCACCACGTGACGGTCAACGCCCCCGACAAGCGCACCGTGCTGCCGCCGAAGGAGACGACGTACGGGTCGATCGAGGGCCTCATGAACCACTTCATGCTGATCATGGACGGCTTCGGGATCCGGCCGCCCCGGGGGGAGGTGTACTTCCCCGTCGAGGGGGCGAACGGGGAGCTCGGGTTCTACATCGTGTCGGACGGCACCGACCGGCCCTACCGGGTGCGCTGCCGGCCGCCCTGCCTGCCCCCGATGGCCGCGCTCCACCGCATGCTCGAGGGCGGGATGGTCGCCGACATCGTGCCCACCTTCGGGTCCGTCAACATGATCGGCGGGGAGCTGGACCGGTGAGCGCGCCGGCGCCGGCCACGCGGCCTCCCGCGGGGCCGATCCGGTTCTCGGACGCCCAGCTCGCCGAGGTGCGGCGGCTCCAGGCGCTCTACCCCGAGCGGCAGGCGGCCCTGCTCCCGGTGCTCCGGATGGCCCAGGACACCTTCGGGTTCGTCTCGCTCGAGGCCGAGGTCTACGTGGCCGAGCTGTTCGAGCTGTCGCCCGCCCACGTCCACGAGGTCGTCACCTTCTACACGCTGTTCTTCCAGCAGCCGGTCGGGCGGCACGTGATCTCGGTCTGCCACAATCTGTCGTGCTCGCTCCGGGGGGCGGAGGACGTGGTCGCCTATCTCCAGGAGCGGCTCGGCGTCGCGGCGGGCGAGACCACCCCCGACGGGCGCGTCACGCTCCTGCGGGTGGAGTGCCTCTGCGCTTGCGAGGCCGCGCCGATGATGCAGGTCGACGAGGAGTACGTGGGGCCGCTCGACCGCGGCGCCGTCGACCGCGTGCTGGAGGGGCTCCGGTGAGCGAGCTGGTGCTCTCGCGAAACTTCGACCGGCCGGAGGCGCGGACGCTCCCGGGCTATCGCGCGGTGGGCGGCTACGAGGCGTTCCGGAAGGCGCTGGCGCTCGGCCCCGCGGGCATCGCGGCCGAGGTCAAGAAGGCGAACCTCCGCGGCCTGGGCGGCGCGGGGTTTCCGACGGCGACGAAGTGGGGCTTCATCCCGCAGAAGCGCACGGGCCCCGTCTATCTCGTCGTCAACGCCGACGAGGGCGAGCCGGGGACGTTCAAGGATCGCTACATCCTCGAGCGCGATCCCCACGCCCTGATCGAGGGGATGCTGATCGCGGCCTACGCGATCGGCTGCCACACGTCCTTCATCTACATCCGGGGCGAGTACGTCCGCCCGTGGCGGGTCTTCCAGGAGGCCGTCCAGGCGGCCGAGGCCGCCGGCCTGCTGGGCGCCAACATCCTCGGCTCGGGGTTCGACCACCAGATGGTCGTGCACCGGGGCGCCGGCGCCTACATCTGCGGCGAGGAGACGGGGCTCATCTCCTCCCTCGAAGGCAAGAAGGGGTGGCCGAAGGTCAAGCCCCCGTTCCCCGCGATCAAGGGCGCCTTCGGCCAGCCGACGGTGGTCAACAACGTCGAGACGCTGGCCGCGGTGCCGCACATCATCACGCGCGGGGGGGAGTGGTTCGCGGGCCTCGGGTCGAAGACCCAGGGTGGGACGCGGCTCTACTCGGTGTCGGGCCACGTGGCCCGCCCCGGGGTCTACGAGGCGTCGGTGGCGATCACGCTCCGGGAGCTGCTCGAGCGGGCGGGCGGCGTGGCGAACGGCCGGCGGCTGAAGGCGGTGGTGCCCGGCGGCTCCTCGGCGCCGCTCCTCAGAGCCGACGAGATCGACGTGACGATGGATGTCGACGGGCTTCGCAACGCGGGGACGATGGCGGGGTCGGCCGGCGTGGTGGTCATGGACGAGACCGCGTGCATTCCCGAGGCGCTCCACGTCGTCGCCCGCTTCTACGCCCACGAGTCCTGTGGGCAGTGCACGCCCTGCCGGGAGTGCACCGGCTGGATCTACAAGATCACAGGCCGGATCCTCGCCGGGAAGGGCGTCCCCCAGGACCCGGACACGATCGTGGACGTCGCCCGCCGCGGCGTGGGCAGCACGATCTGCGCGTTCTACGACGGGGCGATCGGCCCGTACATCTCCTACGTCGAGAAGTTCCGGGCCGAGTTCGACCATCACGTCCGCCACGGCGCCTGCGACGTTCGCCCGGGGACCGGGGCGCGGGCGGGCGCGCACTGAGGCCGCCATGCCGAAGCTGACGGTCGACGGCCAGCCGGTCGAGGTCCCCGCCGGGACGAACCTCATCGAGACGGCGCGCCGCCTCGGGATCGAGGT
>JBGQGN010000154.1:0-8101 GCA_041497395.1 Methylomirabilia bacterium | reverse complement strand
ATCGCCGGCGCGTCGCCGTCGTGCGGGTCGGTGCGGCCTGCCGGCCCGTCCCGCCGCGGCGTGAAGGGGAACGGGTATACTTGGCCACCATGTCCTGCGGCGATAAACTCAGAGAGCACGGGTTGCCGGGTCCCGTCCCGCTGAGCCAGCCGTCCCCCTCACGCGAGGCCCCGAACGTCCACGAGCCGTTCATGCAGGTCGCGCTCGAGGAGGCGCGGTGGGCCGCCGCGGCCGGGGAGGTGCCGGTGGGCGCGGTGGTGGTCCTGGGTGGCACGGTGGTCGGGCGAGGTCACAACCGCCCCGTCGCCACGTCGGATCCGACGGCGCACGCCGAGGTCGAGGCGCTGCGCGCCGCCGGCCGTCACGTCGGGAACTACCGGCTGACGGGCGCGACGCTCTACGTCACCGTCGAGCCGTGCGTGATGTGCGCGGGCGCGTGCCTTCACGCGCGGATCGAGGCGCTCGTCTTTGGCGCGCCGGACGACAAGGCCGGGGCGATCGTCAGCCGGGCCCGGGTCCTCGACGAGCCTGCGTGGAACCACCGGGTGCGCGTCACGGGCGGCGTGCTCGCCGCCGAGGCGGGCGAGCTGATGCAGGCGTTCTTCCGGACGCGACGTGCGGAGGGGTACCGAAGTGGTCGCACCGGGCTCGACTCGAAATCGAGTTGGGGGTGATGAGCCCCCACGTGGGTTCGAATCCCACCCCCTCCGCCATTCTTTCGCCGCGGGCGTGGCTGAGCGCGGGTCATCCAGGGCCGGGGAGAGGTGCCCGAGCGGCCGAAGGGGCACGACTGGAAATCGTGTACACGTCCAAAAGGCGTGTCGAGGGTTCAAATCCCTCCCTCTCCGCCATTCCCTGGGCGGGCGCCCCATGGCGGGCGGGACACCCCACCGGGCCCCACCGGGCTGAGGTGGGGCCGAGCGTGATCGAGTGTGGCCGTGCTAGGCGGGGAGGTAGCGGTGCCCTGTACTCGCAATCCGCTCCAGCGAGGCTGAATCCCCGCCCGAGGTGCCGGCGTGTTGAATTGAGCCCCGAGGAGTGGTGATGAAGGCTGGGCCCCACGCGACGAGAATCTGCCAACCCCGCCAGGCCCGGAAGGGAGCAACGGTCCGCAGACCCTCTCGTGTGCCGTGGGATTCCCTGGCCGGAGCTGTCTCTCCGGGGAGATCGCAGGACGCCGGCCATCGACGGCGGGTGCACGGCCACTTTTCTTTGAACGGGGGCCCCGGGCCTCCCGAGCCCGGCGCGCGATGACCTACCAGGTCCTCGCGCGGCGCTGGCGGCCGCTCACCTTCGAGGCGGTCGTCGGCCAGGCGCCGATCGTCCGGACGCTCCGGAACGCGCTCGCGCAGGAGCGCATCGCCCACGCGTACCTGTTCGCCGGCCCGCGGGGGGTGGGCAAGACGACCACAGCCCGCCTCCTCGCGATGGGCCTGAACTGCGAGGGGCCCCGGGCCGGCGGGGCCGTGCCCTGCGCCACGTGCGAGCCCTGCCGCGAGGTGGCCGCGGGCCGGGCGCTCGACGTGCTCGAGATCGACGGCGCCTCGAATCGCGGCATCGATGAGGTGCGGACGCTCCGCGAGAACGCCCGCTACGCGCCGGCGCGCGGGCGGCGCAAGGTCTACATCATCGACGAAGTCCACATGCTGACGGAGCCCGCCTTCAACGCGCTGCTCAAGACCCTGGAGGAGCCCCCGCCCCACGTCGTCTTCGTGCTGGCCACCACGGAGGCGCGGCGCCTGCCCGCGACGATCCTCTCGCGCTGCCAGCGCTTCGACTTCCGGCCGATCGCGGGCGCCGAGATCAGTGAGGCGCTCCGGCGGATCCTCGAGGAGGAGAAGGTGCCGGCCGACGCGGTGGAGCCCGATGCCCTCCGGCTCCTCGCCCGGGCGGCCGACGGGAGTCTCCGCGATGCTCTGTCGCTCCTCGACACGGCGCTCGCGTACGGCGAGGGGCGTGTCGGCGCGCGGACCGTGGAGGAGCTTCTCGGCAGCGGCGGCGCCGAGGCGGCCTGGGCACTGGCCGGCGCCCTCGTCCGGCGTGCGGCTCCGGAGGCGCTCCAGCGGATCGCCGATGCCGCGGCGGGCGGGCTCGATCTGGCGCTCCTGTGCGAGGAGACGATGGAGGTCCTGCGCCGGGCGCTCCTGGTCACGGTGACCGGCACCCCGGGGCCGGACGCGACCCAGGACGAGACGGCCCGGCTGGCGGCGCTCGGGCCCGATGGGGGCGCCGGTGAAGCGGATCTCCTCCTGCTCCTGCGCGGCCTCCTCGACGCCGACACCGAGATGCGCCGCTCGCCGCACCCGCGCGTCGATCTCGAGATCGCCGTCGTGCGGCTGTGCCACCGACCCCGCGCGGAGTTGATCGAGACGGTGCTCGAGCGGCTCGAGCAGGCCGAGGCGCGGCTCAGAGGCTACGGCGGCCCCACCGTCTCCGCGGGCCCGGTCCAGTCGGACCTCCTCGGCGCCCCGCCCGAGCCGGCGCTCTCCCGACCGGTGGCGGTGCCGCGGCCCGTCGAGCGCGCCCCGGCGCCGCCCCCGCGTGGCGGGGCGAGCCGCGATCCCGCGCCGCCGGTCCGCGACACGCCGGTCCTGGCGCGCGCGCCGGGCCAGCCCGCGCCCCGGAGCGCCGCGGAAGCCTGGTCGGCCATCGTCGCCGAGGTCATCCGGGTCCGGCCGACGCTGGGGCACCTCCTGTCCGAAGGGGTGGTCCTCGGGGAGGAAGACGGGCGTCTCACCGTCTCGGTGCCCAACGGCAGCGCGTTCGCGCATGATCAGCTCAAGAAGCCGGAGAACAGGGAGCTCGTGCTCGAGACGGCCCGGCGGCTCCAGCCGGGGCTCCGTGACGTCGCGTTCGCCACCGGGGGCGCGCCGGGTGGCGTGCCCGCTGGCACGCATCCCGTGGTCCAGGCGGCGATGGAGTTGTTCGAGGGAGAGATCACCCAGGTCCGTGCCGCCCCCGGGCCGCGCGCGAGCGCGCCCGCGGAGCCGGCAGCTGGCGGCGGGGAGGCCCCATGAAGGGATTCGGCAATCTCGTCAAGGAAGCCCAGAAGCTCCAGGCCCAGCTGGAAGCCCTCAAGGAAGAGGTGGGCAAGAAGAAGGTGGAGGCGTCGGCGGGCGGGGGCATGGTGGTCGTCGAGGCCAACGGCAACCAGGAGCTCGTGTCGATCCGGATCGACCGCGAGGTGGTGACGCCGGACGATCCGCAGATGCTGGAGGACCTGGTCCTCGCCGCGGCCAACGAGGCGCTCCGGAAAGCCCGCGAGCTGGTGGCGAGCGAGATGGCCCGGGTCACCGGGGGACTGGGCGGGAAGCTGCCCGGGTTCATGTAGAGGGCGCGTGGCCGCACACCCCCCCGCCGTGGCCCGGCTGATCGAGGCGCTCCAGCGCCTGCCCGGCATTGGCCCCAAGACGGCCCAGCGCCTGGCCTTCCATCTGCTGAAGCAGTCGACCGCCACCGTCCACGACCTGGCGGACTCGCTGGTCGACATGAAGGCGCGGGTGGTCCACTGCTCACGCTGCTTCAATGTGACGGACCAGGAGCCGTGCGGGATCTGCGATGACCCCGCCCGGGACGCGGGCCTGCTCTGCGTCGTGGAGGAGCCGAACGACCTGGTGGCGATGGAGCGGACGGGCGAGTACCGGGGGCGCTACCACGTGCTCCTCGGGGCGCTTTCCCCGCTCGACGGCATCGGCCCGGACGAGATCAAGGTGCGGGAGCTTCTCGCCCGGCTCGAGGCGAACCACGTCCGCGAGGTCATCCTGGCGACGAACCCGAACGTCGAGGGCGACGCGACCGCGCTCTATCTCGCGAAGCTGCTGAGACCGCTCGGCCTTCACGTCACGCGCATCGCGCGCGGGCTGCCGGTCGGGGGCGACCTCGAGTACGCGGACGAGGTCACCCTCTCGCGGGCCCTCGAGGGGCGCCGCGACATGTGAGGGGGCGCGGGCGGGTGGCCGCTACTTGCCGGTGAAGAAGCGCTGGATGGAGCGGCCGGCGGACTTCATCCCGTCCCAGAGCGATGCGCCGAAGCCCTTGGCGCTGTCGTGCATCCGATCGACCGCGGGCTTGGACTCCTTGCCCGCCGCCGTCGCCCGCTGCCCCACCTCCTTGGCGCCCTCGGTGACCGTCTGGCCGATCCCCTTGGCGGTCTCCTCGACGCCCTTGCCGATCTTCTTGGCGCCCTCGACCACCTGGTCCGCGGCCTTGGACGCCTGGGCGGCGGCGCCCCCCGGCAGGCCGGCGAGGAGGGACGAGGCCAGGGCGAGGCGGAGCGCCAGGTGCCCCCCCGGTGAGCGATGCGTCAGTCTCGGCATGGAGTCACCTCCTGCGCGGATGGTCGACGTCACGCTCATCGTAGCATGGCCGCGACGTCCGGCCCTCTGTCGGGCGGCGCGTGCCGCCGCGGACTCCGCGCGTTGACACCCTCGGCGCGCGCTGCCTACACCCGCGCGGCGCGGCCCGGTTCGTCGCCGTCAGTCCAGGAAACGAGGCGCGAGGATCCGGGGTGGTGAGAGTGCTGGTCGAGTTCGCGGAGACCCTCGTGTTCCTCCTGGGCGGGGTCGTCCTGATCGGCGCCCTGGCGCACGTCCTCGGCTGGCTCCTCGCCCGGCGCCAGACGGCCCGGCTCGTGTGGCGCGCCTGGAACGTCCTGGGCGCGCTGCTCCTCGGCATGGGCGTCCTCGGCATGGCGTACGCGTGGGGGGTGCTGGGCCTCCAGTCCGGGTGGGGCAGTCTCCTCCTCGGGCTGGGGCTCCTCCTCGCCTCCGCCGGGCTCTGGATGCTCGTCCCGGTCTGAGCGCGGCCGAAGTTCCGCCGCTGGCGGGGCTTGGGGTACAATGCGCGCGTTCCCCGGTAGCTCAATCGGTAGAGCAAGTGGCTGTCGAGTTGGCAGCGTCCCGGCCGAAAGGCGGGATGGAAAAGCGGGCGAATTCAGGGAACCCTACGTCCGGGAGGATAGGGGAACCCTGAGCGAAGCCCTCGGGCGGGAGCAGCCCGGGGGACCGTGCAGAGACTAGACCGCACGGTCGTACTCCGGGGCTCGACCGTCGAGCGCCGGGGGAAGTGCCCGCCCCCTACGGGTGCCCGCCGGGCGCCTACGGGGATGAGATAGTCCAAGCCCCGTGGAAACGCGGGGGCCCTTGTAACCACGAGGTTGCAGGTTCGAGTCCTGCCCGGGGAGCCAAATCTCGGAAGGGCCGTCGGGGGTGACCCCGGCGGCCTTACGAGTTTCATGAGGCGCCGCCAAACCCGCAATCGGAAGGCCCTCCCCGTGGAACTGCTTTTCGTTCGAGTGGCTCTGCCGAGGGGCGTCTGTCACCCACCCGGCCACCTCGGTCATCGGGTTGGCGTCCGGGTGCTGCCCGTCCGGTTGGCGAGGGGGGGGGGAAGGCGCGGCTCACATGTACCCGTCCCTCCGGAGCGTCTCCAGGCCTCCTCCGTCATCCTGATCCTGGGCTCGCCCCGATCGCTCGGCCACGTTCGCGAACTGGCCGGTGCGAAGCTCCTCGATGATCTCGTCGACGGTCCGGGCCTCCGAGGTCACCGGCTTCGTGCAGGGCCAGCACCCCAACGAGCGGTACCGGAGGCCGTTCCCTTGGTTGTAGTAGAGGGAGACGGTTGGGATGCCCTCTCGGCGGATGTACTCCCAGACGTTCAACTCCGTCCAGTCGAGCAGGGGATGGACCCGAACGTGCGTTCCCGGGGCGACCTCGGTCTTGTACTGATTCCAGAACTCGGGCGGCTGGTCGCCCACCTCCCATGCGCTCTGGCTCGTTCGCGGCGAGAAGTACCGCTCCTTGGAGCGGCTTCCTTCCTCGTCGGCCCGGATTCCCACGATAATGCCGGTGAACGGCTCCGCGCTCGGGTCCACCTCGAAGGTCCCCCGCGCGTGGTTCAGGCGATAGCGCGGCCACTGCCCGCTCAGCGTGCGCTTGAGAGCTTCCGTCTTGAGGAGGCTGCAGCACGTGATACGATCCACGGCGCCGGCGGGGAAGGTGCGTTTGTCCGCCAGCGCCCGCTCGTGCTGGCCATAGATCAGGTTCAGGTTCCATTCCAGGGCCAGGCGGTCTCGGTAGACGATCATCTCGGGGATCTTGTACCCCGTGTCGATGTGGATGAGTGGAAACGGTACGTGACCGAAGAAAGCCTTCCGGGCCAGCCAGAGAAGGACCGTGCTGTCTTTGCCGATCGACCACAGCATCCCCAGCCGGGTGAGGCCGCTGTAGGCTTCTCGCAGGATGTGGACGCTGCGGCTCTCCAGTTGGTCGAGGTGGGCCAACCCACACTCCGTCACCGGAGGCCGTCCAGCGTAGCCAACACCGCGGCACAGGCCTCGTCGACCGACCTGTGCCGCGTGTCGATCGTCAGGTCCGGGCGGAGCGGGGGTTCGTAAGGATCGTCGATCCCCGTGAAGGACTGGATCTCGCCCCGGCGGGCCCGGGCGTAGAGCCCCTTCGCGTCCCGGCGTTCACACTCCTCCAGCGGTGTCGAGACGTAGACTTCCACGAAGTTCCGGCAGAGGCTGCGGACGAAGGCGCGCGCCTCGGCGTATGGGGACACGAGCGACACGGCCACGAAGACCCCGTGGCGCTCCAGTTGGCTGGCGAGATACCCGACCCACTTGACGTGCGCGTCGCGGTCGGCCCGGGTGAACCCCGTGAAGGAGACGAGCTGTCGGATGGCGTCGCCGTCCAGGTGCTCGACCTCCAGCCCCAGCTGGGCCAGCGTCTCGCACACACGGCCCGCGATCGTAGTCTTCCCGGAGCTCGGCAGTCCCGTGAACCACACCACGGCGGACTTCCCGAGCCCCTGGCCAGGCCGAGGCCGCGCTTGATCGCGCTCCGTCGATGGACGGGAATCTACCATGGCGGGGAGATGATGCCCTTCTCCAGCAGGAGGGTCTTGACGCGGTGGACCGCTTCCTCTGTCGTCTCCGCGTCCGGGACCTGGAGATCGTAGGCCAGGTCGGTCGCGACGCGATCGCCGACCCAGATGATCTCGATGAGATCCGATTGCACGGTGGCCCGGATCAAGTCGACATCTTCCTGGCCAAGCTCGGCCGCCGTCACGATCAGGATCACACCGGCGTCCAGCATGATGTTGGCGACCTCGGCGAGCCGCCGGACGTGCTCCTGCCGGTTCTCAGGCGTGCGGTCGATGTCGGCATCGACGCCGTAGAGCACGTTACCGATTCCGAGGAAATAGACGATCTTACCGTCCGCGAACAGGCGGGCCTCGAGGTCCCGGGCCAGCCGCTTCCGATCCGCCTCCCGGGCGCCCGTGACCAGGAGAAGGGTCGGCCGCTGGTTGTACCGCTCGGCCCGTTGCTCGCGCGAGATGGCGCTCGCCTCCCACTTGTAGTTCCGGAGGAGGACACGCTCCCGCACCCAGGAGTGGGTGTCAGCGAGCGCCTCGCGCACGATCCCGCCGCCGCGAATCTCGAAGTCGTCCACCAGGACAAACCGACTGGTGGCGAGGATCTCGTCGGCGAGGTCGAAGGCCACTGCCCGGCTCAGCTTCAGGACGCATTCCGCCACCTCGTGGCGGTCGACCCGCGTCGGCGCCTCGCGGGGCGTCAGGCTGGCGGCGTCGACCACCCGGTGGATGTCCTGGACCCGGGCCATCGCCCGGGCGGAGGCGAGCTTGAAGAGGTACTCCTTCGTCTGGACCAGAGGGCTTCGGCCCAGCCAGAAGAGGCTCACCCGGAGTCGGTCGGTGACCTTCGGGCGCAACTCGGAGGCCCGCGTCGCGATCTCGCCCCGCGCCACGTAGATCTGCTCGTGGAGGGTGAACCCCGTCGCTTCGCCGGCGACCGCTTCCGTCGGGGCGGGGCGGTTGAAGCCCTCGATCGTCTTGACGTGGCTCTTCTTGCTTGACGGGTAGAAGACGATCTGGTCGCCGACCTTCAGCGATCCGGCTTCGACCGTGCCCGCCACGATGCGCCGATCGTCCCCCTGGGCGGTGAATTTGTAGACGGCCTGGATCGGCATCCGGAAGGGCAAGAAGGTGAGCGGGGGCTCGGATCGGAAGTCGTCGAGGCTCTGGAGCACCGTGGGCCCGGTGTACCACGGCATGGTGATGGCTCGCGCGGCCACGTTGT
>JBGQGN010000153.1:0-8105 GCA_041497395.1 Methylomirabilia bacterium | reverse complement strand
CTCGCCGTCCAGGCCGCCCGGCGCGCGTTCGACCAGGGCCCCTGGCCCCGGATGGCCGCGGCCGAACGGGCCCGCGTGCTGTGGAAGCTCGCCGACCTGATCACCGCCAACGTCGACGAGATGGCGCGGCTCGAGAGCGTCAACACGGGCAAGACGCTCTTCGACTCCGGGAAGGTCGAGCTTCCCTTTGCCGCGGAGGTGTTCCGCTACTACGCGGGCTGGACGACCAAGATCCACGGGGAGACCCTCAACCTTCGCGACGGCGCCTTCACCTTCACGCTCCGCCAACCCCTCGGCGTGGTGGGCGCGATCGTCCCCTGGAACTTCCCGTTCCTGCTCGCCTCCTGGAAGATCGCCCCCGCGCTGGCCGCCGGCAACACGCTCGTCCTCAAGCCCGCCTCCCTCACGCCTCTGACCGCGCTCCGCTTCGCCGAGCTCACCCAGGAGGCCGGCCTCCCGGAGGGCGTGTTCAACCTGGTGCCGGGCCCGGGCGGCACGGCAGGGATGGCGCTCGTCCGGCACCCCGGCGTCGACAAGATCGCCTTCACCGGATCGACCGACGTGGGCAAGGGCATCATGCGCGAGGCGGCCGGATCGCTCAAGCGCGTGTCGCTCGAGCTCGGGGGGAAGTCACCCAACATCGTCTTCGCGGACGCCGACATGGAGGCGGCGCTCCGGGGCGCGATGACCGGGATCTTCTACAACAAGGGCGAGGTCTGCGCCGCCGGATCGCGACTCCTCGTGGAGCAGCGCGTCCACGACGAGTTCGTCGGGAAGCTCGTCGATCGCGTCAAGGGTCTCAAGGTCGGCGACCCGATAGACAAGGGGACGCGGATGGGCCCGGTGGTCTCGGCCCAGCAGCTCCAGACGGTGCTGGGCTACGTCGAGGCGGGCCGCCGGGAAGGCGCGACGCTCGCGGCCGGCGGCGAGCGCGTCCGGGTGGGCGACGGCCGGGGCTACTTCCTCCAGCCCACGGTGTTCACGGGTGTGAGCAATACCATGCGGATCGCCCGCGAGGAGATCTTCGGACCCGTCCTGTCCGTCATCCCGTTCAAGGACGCCGACGACGCCGTGGCCCAGGGGAACGCGACGTTCTACGGCCTCGCCGCCGCCGTCTGGACGCGGGACGTCGGCAAGGCGCTCCGCATGGCCCGGTCGCTTCGCGCCGGCACCGTCTGGGTGAACGCCTACAACCTCTACGACGCCGCCCTGCCCTTCGGGGGCTACAAGGAATCCGGGTTCGGACGGGAGCTCGGCCAGGCCGGGCTCGACCTCTACACGGAGGTCAAGAGCGTCTGGGTGGACCTCTCGTAGAAGACCTGATCGCAGGCTCAGGCGGGCGGGAGGTCGGTCTTCGCGAAGTCGCCGCCGACGAAAAGGAGTGGTCGCTCAGCCAGACGCGCGACCGCATACGTCAGACAGTCGCCGAAGTTCAGCCCGGCGGCATGCCGGCCCTTGCCGAACCGCGCATAGGCCTCCACCGCGACGCGCCAGTGATCCTCGGTGAAGGGGATGATGGCCAGGCTGGCTTCCTGCACGAGGCGCAACAGGAGAGCCGGAGCTCTCTTGCCCAACCTCGCGGTCAGAACGATCCCGGCCTCGGCGAGCGTGGGCGCCCCGACGGCGCACATGGTCTCCGCGCTCAGCTTCGCGACGAGGACCTCCCACCCAGGCTCTCGAAGGACGAGCGCCACGATCGCGGAGCTGTCGACGATCACACGCCGTCCGGGCGGTATCCCAAGATCGCCTCGCGCTCCCTCCGGGTCACCCGCCGGCCGAGCACGCTCCGCGGGATTTGCGGCCAGACCTCCTCCTCCAGGAAGCGCCGGAGCGTCTGGCCCCGGTCTCGGCGCACGATCCGCAATGCAAGACGCTGCTTGCGCTCCTGGAGCGCGACCTTCACGGCCCGCGTCTTGCTCTCCCCGGTCATGGCCGCCACCTCGGCGGCTAGCCGCTCGGCTTCTCGGTCCTTGATGTTCAGTGCCATGACTCCTCCGATGGTGGAAAGCAATCGAAATTCTACCATGGTGCCAGACAGGCCCTGGGCACCCGGAAAGCCGCCAAGATCGCTGTAGGATGGATCTCTCGTGACGCCAGTCCCTCTCCGTTCAAGAATTCAATCTTGACAATTCCGATGAAGATAGGTAGTTTTCCGATATGGGCGACGGCCACCTGGTAAGAGCGCTCGCCGGCGTCGAGGGCCGTCGCTGCCCCACGTGCCGGACGAAGATCGTCGTCCCCGAGCCCGGCGGGCTCGTCGTGAAGAACGCGATCCTGCGCGTGAGCGCCAAGACCGGTCGGGCGGCGGCCAAGTGTCCTCGCTGCAAGAGCTGGGTGGAGGTGCCGCTGAACTACCGGGAGTGAGGTAGCACCAGCACCGGACGAGCGCGGCGAAAGTCACACGAGAAGACGAAAGCCGAGCGGCGCGGGCTCCGAGAGCCCCGCCCTCGGCTTTCGCGTTTTCAGGCCCCGCGGCTCCCTGAAGGAGCCCGGAAGGAGGAGGCCCAAGATGAGCGTCACGGACGAGCTTCTCCGGAACAACGAGCACTATGCCGGGTCCTTCACCAAGGGCTCTCTGCCCCTGCCCCCGGCCAAGGGAGTGGCCGTCGTCGCGTGCATGGACGCGCGGCTCGACCTCCACGAGCTCCTGGGCCTCGACGAGGGCGACGCCCACGTGATCCGGAACGCAGGCGGCGCGATCACCGAGGACGCGATCCGCTCGCTCGTGATCTCGCAGCGCCTCCTCGGCACGCGCGAGATCATCCTCGTCCACCACACGGACTGCGGGATGCTCACGTTCACCGACGAGGGGCTGAAGCGGGACATCCAGACGCAGACGGGCATCCGGCCCCCGTTCGCCCTCGAGCCGTTCTCCGACCTCGACGACGACGTGCGCCAGTCGATCGCCCGGATCCGGGCGAACCCCTTCGTCCCGCACCGGGAGGAGGTGCGCGGCTTCGTCTACGACGTCCGCACGGGGCGCCTCCGCGAGGTGAAGTAGCCCCTTCGGGGGCAAACCTACCCATCGGCGGGGGCGGGCGCTCCGCCCCCGCCGGTCCCAGGCGTTGGTTCCGGTCGGACCTGGCTGGGCTCGGCCGATCCGGGACTGACCGGATACGGCCGTGCCGTTCGGGGCACACCCGCCGCCACCTCCGCGCTGCGTCGATGTCGCACCGGCAGTCACTTCCGCGACGTTCCCACCTGGCCTCGTCCTTGCTCCCTCTCGATCGGTACGCGCCGAGAGGAGGTTCGCGACGATGGCGTCCCGCCGACGGACGATCGCCTGGCTTGTGACCGTGGTGGTCCACATCCTCTGGTCCGCGGACGGGGTCTCGGCCGAGCCCTGGAAGCGGGCCGATGTCGACGCCCTTCCCGACGAGGCCTTCGCCGTCGTCCACGTGCGACCGGACGGCAGGCGGTCGCGGCACCTCCCGCACCACGACGCCGAGGGTCGAGTCGACCTCCCGCACCTCCGGAGCGCCCTCGCCCGACTCGATCAGGTGCGGTGGGAAAACCCGGCCGATGCCGAGCAGGCGCGACGGCACCTGCAGGCGCACCAGGCGGCGCTCGGGGCCCGACGGGCGCAGGCGCGGCTCCCGGACGGCCGCCATCGTTGACCGGTCGCCCGCGTGGCTCCTACAATCAGGGTGTGACTCCGGCCGTCCTCACGTACCGTGACTACGAGGCGCTCCCGGCCGACGGGCGGCAGTACGAGCTTCACGACGGGGTGCTGTCTGTGACGCCGGCGCCAGGCACCCGCCACCAGCGGGTCAGCAGCGCCCTCTTCTCGCTCCTGAAGGCGCACGTGGACACCCGCCGGCTCGGGGAGGTGCTCTACGCCCCGGTCGATGTGATTCTGGCCGACACCACGATCGTCCAGCCCGACCTCGTCTATCTCGATCCGACTCGGGCGCACCTCGTCAGCGACCGAGGCATCGAAGGGCCGCCAACACTCGCCATCGAGATCCTCTCGCCCTCGACGACCCGGATCGACCGCCGCATCAAGACGGATCTCTATCGGCGATACGGCGTGCCCTACTACTGGATCGTCGACGCCGACGCTCGGACCGTCGAGGCCTACGGCCTCGCCGAGGGCCGATACGCCCGCCTCGCGCGCATCTCCGGCTCCGGGCCCGTGTCGCTGCCGCCGTTTCCCGACCTCGTCTTCGCTCCCGCCTCGCTCTGGCCCTGAGTCGGTCCGGCCCCCTGACCCCACCGTGGCTGCCCGCGGGCAGGTCAGCGCAAGCGGGCGGGGCTCGAGCTCGACGCAGGCGCCGGAGCGCGAGGGAACGCGCCGGCGACATGGCCCCTCGCCGGCGCCAGGAGGCCCTGCTAGAATCGCGCCGTCGGTGGTCGCCATGACAGGCGACCGGTGCGCCCGCGGGAAGGGGGCTCCATGATCCGCAAGTTCTCCGTCCTCTACGTCGGCCAGATCGACCTCGACAACGTCGGCCGCGACGGCACGCCCGCGGACCAGCGGCGCTACCCGAACGAGCGGGTCGTCGAGGCCTATCGCTCCATGGTCGACGTCGCGCGGGTGATGGACGACACGGGCTACTACTGCCTCTGGATCGCCGAGCACCACTTCCAGCGCGAGGGCTACGAGGTGCTCCCGAACCTGATCCTGGTCGGCACGTACCTGGCTGCGGTGACGCGCCAGCTCAAGTTCGGCTGCGCGTTCAACATCCTCCCGATGTGGCACCCGATCCGCCTGGCCGAGGACTACGCGGTCGCCGACATCCTCACCGGCGGGCGAGTCATCATGGGGGTCGGCCGCGGCTACCACACGCGCGAAGTCGAGTCATTCGGCGCGCCCCTCCTCGACGCGGCGGCCAACCTCGAGCTGTTCGAGGAGCAGTTCGAGCTCATGTGGAAGGCGCTCCACGAGGAGCAGTTCTCCCACCGCGGCAAGCACTACACGGTCCCCCCGGGAGTGAAGTACCGAGGCTACGAGCTGTCCGAGGTCACCCTGGTTCCCCGCCCGATCCACCGGCCCGTCGAGATCTGGCAGCCGATCGCGAGCGGCAAGACGATCGACTTCCTGGCCAAGCACAACCTCCGGGGCATGGTCACGCTGAACGGCGAGCGCATCACTGACCAGGTCTTCCACGCCTACCGGGACGCGTGCGCCCGCCACGGCCGGGAGAAGCGGCTCGGCGAGGACCTCTGTCTCGGTCTCGGCTTCCACATGGGGGAGTCGAAGGAGGAGGCCATCCGGCGGGTCGAGCCCGCCCACGACGAGCGGTACAAGTGGTTCGCGCCGTTCGGCTTCGTCCGCTACGCGGACGAAGAGGGGCGTCCCTGGGGGACGCCCGGGGCGCCGGCCCGGGCTCCGTTGCTGCGCGAGGGCGTGGAGCAGAAGGCCTGGATGGTCGGCTCGCCGGCCGACTGCATCGCGCTGATCCGGGAGTACGAGGCCAAGTACCCGGGGCTCGACCAGGTCATGCTCCACTGGCCGGAAGGGATCCCGGCGGCCGCCTTCATGGAGCAGCTCCGCTGGTTCGCCCGGGACGTGATGCCGGCGTTCCGCGACCGGTGAGGAGCCAGGCAGGGGCTCGCCACGCATGAATCGACACGCCGGCCCCCCGCCCGATCCGAACGCGCCGCCGCCGCCGCCCGAGCCGACCTACGCCGAGCGCGCCCGCACGCTCGTCCACCGCGCCCGGACCGGCACCCTCGCGACCCTCTCGCGCCGCCACCCGGAGCACCCCTTCGCGTCGCTCATGCCGTACGCTCTCGACGGGACCGGCCGGCCGCTCTTCCTCATCAGCTCGATGGCGGTCCACACGCAGAACCTCGCCGGGGATTCGCGGGCAAGCCTCTTCGTCGCCGAGCCGGACTGGGCCGGAGATCCCCTGGCGGCCGGGCGGGTGACGCTCATGGGTGCCGTGAAGCCGGTCCCGGCCGGCGCCCGCGCCGAGGCGCGCGCCGCATACCTCGCCCGCCACGCGAACGCCGCATACTGGGTCGACTTCGAGGACTTCGCCTTCCATCGCCTCGAGATCGCCGACCTCTACTTCGTCGGCGGCTTCGCGGCCATGGACTGGATCGACGGGGCGGTCTATCAAGCGGCCCGCGTCGACCCGCTGGCGGACGTGGCAGCGGGGATCCTCGAGCACATGAACCGGGATCATCCGGACGCGCTCGTCGTGTACGCCCGGGTGCTCGGGGGCGCGGCCGACGCCGAGGCCGCCACGATGGTCGCCGTCGATCGTCTCGGCTTCCGCCTGCGGATCCGAACCGGTGACCGGCTCCACGCCGAGCGGATCCCCTTCCCGGAAGAGGTCACGAGCGCCGACGATGCCCGTCGCGTCCTGATCCGGATGCTCCAGGACGCGCGCGCCCGCGCCTGACGCCCGCTTCCCCGACGATGACCCAGGCTCGGAACTCCTCCGCCGCCCTGGCCCGCGCCCTGGCGCACCTGGAGTCCCGAGACTGGCAGGCCGCCCACGAGATCGTCCAGCACGACAAGTCCGAGCTCGCCGCGTGGCTCCACGGAATCGTCCACACGATCGAGGGCGACCTCGAGAACGCCCGGTACTGGTACCGCCGAATCCACCGCGCGTTCCCCGGCCCCGAGGCCGTGGCGGCGGAGATCGCCCGCGCCCGCCAGGCGCTCGACGGCGAGGCGGGGCACGCCAAGGAGAGAGCATGACCGAGAACCGGATGCGGGTCCGCGCGGAGCGCGGGGAAGTGCAGATCGGCACCTGGATCACGATGATCCGGACGCCGGGGATCCTGACGCTGCTCCAGGCCGCGGGGCTGGACTTCGCGCGGATCGACATGGAACACGGCGCCTTCTCGATGGAGACCGTCGCCGACATGGCGGCCCTCGCTCGCGCCCTCGATTTCCCGCTGGTCGTCCGCCCGCCCGAGGGCAGCCGCGAGTGGATCACCCGACTCCTCGACGCGGGAGTGCCGAACCTCCACGTGCCCCAGGTCGACACGCCGGAGCAGGCGCTCGCAGTGGCGCGGGCCGCCCGCTACGCGCCGCTCGGCGAGCGCGGGATGTACGGCTTCGGCCCCCACACGGGATACCAGTCGCCCCCCGTCACCGAGCACATGGCGGCGGCGAACGCACGCATCCACGTGACCGTCATGCTGGAGACGAAGCGGGCGTTCGATCGGCTGGACGAGATCGCCGCCGTCCCCGGGATCGACGCCCTCACGCTGGGGCCCTCGGACCTCGCGCAGGACCTGGGCGTGCTCGGCACGCCCGCCCAGCGCGGCGTGATCGACGAGCATCGCCGCCGCCTCGTGGAGGCGGCCCGGCGTCACGGGAAGACCGTCGCGATGCTGACCGACAGCCTGGAAGGGGTGCGCGAGATGATCGCTCTCGGCGCGACCCTGGTCAACTACTCGTCGGACGCCGCGGTGCTCCGCTCGGGATACGCGTCGATCGTCGGCAGCATCCGGCGCACTCACTGAGCCCCCGCGGCCGCCCGACCGCGTGAGCCCGCCCGCGGAGGCGGCCGGTCAGGGGCCCTCCGGCCGCCGGTACGGCACCGGCACGTACTCGACCGACGGGCGCGTGCGGGTCGGCTGCGGAAAGAGCCGCATCAGCTCGTAGACCTCGGCAGGCATCCCGGTCGTCACCGGGAGGCCCAGCGCCTTGGCCTCCTCCGCGGTGATGGCGTAGTCGTGGGTCCAGGTGCCGGTCGACAGCTTCACCGCGATGTCGGACGCCTTCTCCGCGGTCATGTGCTCCATCAAGAGGTCGCGGACCATGACCTGCACCTGGACCAGGGCCTTCCGCGCGACGTCCGCCAGGATCAGCGTCTGGTCCTCGATGTCCTTCATCTCCTTCCGCTCCAGGACGGAGAGAATCGAGGCCGCCGGCAGCTGACCGAGCTGGGGGTCCACGGGGCCGAGCACCGCGTTGGCGGCCATTGCGATCTCGTCGGCCGCGATCGCGAGGAGGGTGCCGCCCGACATCGCGTAGTGCGGGACGAAGACGGTGACCTTGCCGCGGTGGCGCTTGAGCGCGTGCGCGATCTGGCCGGCAGCCAGGACGAGCCCGCCCGGCGTGTGGACGACGAGGTCGATCGGCACGTCGGGGTCCGTCAGCTCGATGGCCCGGAGGACCTCCTCCGAGTCGTGGACGT
>JBGQGN010000152.1:0-8133 GCA_041497395.1 Methylomirabilia bacterium | reverse complement strand
CTTCATGAAGTAGCGGTCGTCCTGAAGCCCGGTCACCTGGAAGATGTTGAGCACGTCGTGGACGTCCAGCTCGGTGAGCCGCCACGGCGCGATCGCCCGGATCAGGTTCGAGTGGCAGCAGAAGTCGACCTCCTGCCCCGTTAGGAGCTTGGTGACGTAGGGATCACAGCGGGTTCCGAGCAGATCGTGGCAGCGGCCGCCGTCGGCGTCGATCCCGTACTGGAGCGTGTCGTTCGTGATCGTCGCCATCGGACGCAGATAGGGGAGCGTCGACCAGAGGCGATCGTGGGTCGTGACGTGGGCCCGATGAAGCTGCTTGGTCCGCGATGCCCAGAAGCGCTCGCGCGGGTTGTGGAGGTGCCAGGCGTTGAAGTCGGCCACCTGGGGACCCTCGATGGTGACGATCCGGCAGAGCTGGCCGGCGCGGACGGGCCACGCGCGCCCCGACCGGATCGGTACCACGAAGCGGTCGACGAGGGTCCGCGTCGCGGTCTCGCGGGCGAGGCGGTCGTAGAAGGCGCGGTCCACCACGAGGGGGCCGCTCGGGGTCGAGGGGAGATAGGTCCAGGGTCGCGACATCGTCGGCCTCCGGGTCGGAGTGTGCGGGCGCCACTCTAGCACGGGCGCCCGAGGCGAGTCCGCCACGCTCGAGACTCGCGGCGATGCGGCCTCGGCCTCAGGCGAAGCGCCAGCCGTCGAGTGCGGCCGGGTCGTCGGGACGGATGCGGAGCGGGAGATCGTGCGGGGCGAGGATCCCGGCGTCGATCAGGGGCGCGAGCCCCGCCACACGGGCCAGCGACCGCGAGAGGCGCGGCATTAGGGGGAGACGGTCGGCCCAGGGGCCTGCCCTGACCGGCAGCCGCGGTCCTTCGCCGTCGGGCGTCCACGCGCGAAGGTCGGGCTCGCGGCCGACGCGGCGAACGAGGACGGGCACCTGCATCCAGAGCGTGCGTGGGCGCGCTGGCGGGATCGGCTCCGCGAATCCTGACACCACGTCCCACCAGAGGAGCCCCGCCGGCGGGTGCGGGCGGCGCGCGGAGCGCGCGGCCGGCCGCGCGGTGCGCCCCCACGTGAGCGTGACGGCCAGCGAGCGGCGCCGGCACATGACCGCGTGCGGCGTCCGGGCGGGCAGGTGGAACAGCGTGCCGGGCGCGAGGTCGAAGGTCCGCCATCCCGGCCGACGGCCGCTCCGGGGGGCCCGGTCCTCGAGCTCTTCGGGGGTGCCTGGCGGCACCCGGGGCCCAATGGTCACCGTCCTTCGCCCCTCGAGCTGGAGCCAGAACGCGTCGACGTCCCCGTCGTGGTGGAGGCCCATGCCCGCCCGCCCCGCACCCTCGACGACGAACAGGAACGAGCACTCCTCGCGGGCGCCGCCCCGTGCCGGCCTGAAGAAGGCGCTCCGGAGGCTGACCATGAGCCGCATCAGGCGCGGCAGCACCTGGTGCACCTGTGGGAGATATGCCGTCTGCCCGGACGCCAGGGCGGTCGCGAGGCGCCGCGGGTCCCCCGACCGGTCGACCTGGCGCTCCGCGGCGATCTGGAATGGAAGCCCGCTGCCGGCCATCTTGACGCACGCGGCAAAGTCGGGAGCGATGGCGCGCCATGCCCGGTCGCGCGGCGGGAGGACAGCCGGCACGCGACCAAGGGCTCGCCGGCGGAACCCTGCCAGTGCGCGGTCGCCGGGAAACCAGCTCCCCAGCGGCGACACCACCACACGTCGAGGATCGAGCCGGTCGGGAGTCACGCGGGGCGGCGCCCTGATCGGGCCATCATGCCGCAGGATAGGGGAGACGCGCGCCGCGAGCAACCGGCGTCGACGGCGCGGATTCCCGGGCGTCTGGCCTCCGCTCGCCGGGATGGACGCGGGGCGGCAACCGCGGTAGAGAGGAAGGGGCTATCCGTGCCGGCATCCCGTCGGCTTCCCGTCACCCTCCATCCCGCGGAGGTCCTATGATCGTCGAAGACAAGCTCGCGAGCCTGGGGCTCCCTCTCCCCGACCTCGGAGCCGACTACCGCAAGAATCGATCAGGCGCGCGGTTCGTCTCGCACCGCGCCGTGGGCTCGCTCCTCTACCTGTCCGGCACCGTGCCGATCCGCGACGAGGAGCCGTATCTCCCCGGCCTGCTCGGCGCCGGGCTCACGATCCAGGAAGGGTACGAGGCGGCGCGCTGGGCGCTGATTCAGGCGCTGTCGGCCGTGAAGTACGCGCTCGGTGACCTGGACCGGTTCGATACCGCGATCCAGCTGACCGGCTACGTGAACTCGGCGCCGGGCTTCGCCGATCAGCCCCGGGTCATCAACGGGGCGACCGACCTGCTCGTCGAGCTCTACGGGGAGCGGGGCAAGCCCACCCGGGCGGCGATCGGGTGCCACGGCCTGGCCCTGAACTCCTCGGTGGAGCTCGTGCTCGTCCTCAGCTTCACGGGCACCGACGTGCGCCCGCCGCTCGGCCGCGACCGCTGGGCCCGTTGACCCGCGCCGGCCCGTCAGCGCGGGAGCACCTCGCCGAGCCGCCGCTCGACGCCGCACGGGGAGGAGGACTCCCGCCTGCCAGGGGCCCCGCCATCCCGGTCATGAGGGTCAGGAACGAGGCCCCGCAGGCGGCGGGCCGAGCTGCCGGCGACGGGCTGCCGCCGCCACGCTTCCGGCACCAGACTGGCGGCACCCGGGCAGCGCGCCCCGATCACGCCAGGTATAATGCGGAGATTCGGCGGGAGGCGACGCGTGTCAGGGCAGATCCAGTCGTGGTTCAAGGTCCGGTTCTTCACCGGCGTCTTCGTCACGTTGCCGGTCGTGCTGACCGCCTGGGTCTTCTGGCTCTTCTACTCGTCGGTCGACGACTTCATGGCCCCGCTCTACGAGCACCTCCTGGGGCGGCACCTGCCCGGGCTCGGCTTCCTGACCGCGGTCCTCATCATTTTTTGCGTCGGCCTGTTCGCCACCAACGTCGTCGGGCGGCGAATCCTGCAGTGGGCGGAGCGCGTGATCCGCTACATCCCGCTCGTCCGTCGCGTCTATCCGACGGTCAAGGACTTCGTGGACGCGTTCTCACCAAATCGCCGGTCCGGCTTCCGCGAGTTCGTCGTCGTCGAGCATCCGCGTGACGGAGCGTACTCGTACGGGTTCCTGACCGGCGACGTGCGCGTCGAGGGGACGAAGCTCGACGCGCTCGCGTCGGTCTACGTGCCGACGAACCACCTCTATCTGGGCGACATCGTGCTCGTGCCACGGGACGCGGTCGTGTCGACGGGACTCTCCGTCGAGGACGGCATCCGAATCATCCTCTCGGCCGGCACGGCGGCGCCTTCCCGGCTCCCCCACGAGGGAGACGGCGGGCTCGGTGCCGCCGCAACGTGACGGTTCCCCACCGTCCCAAGGAGACCAGCGCCATGAAGTTCCTCTGCATCGCGTGCGACCAGGCCATGCGGCTGTCGGGAACGGGGGGGCCGGACGCGGGCTCGCTCACCGTCACCTTCGCCTGCCCAGCCTGCGGTCACCGGGTGGCCATGCTGACGAATCCCTGGGAGACGCAGATGGTACGCACGCTGGGCGTCAAGGTTGGCGGCGCCCCCGCCGAGGCGCCCGCTCCGTTCGCCGCCGTTCGGGCTGGTCTCGCGCATCAGCGGGAAGCGGGGCTCGTCGCCGCGGCGCCTGATCCCGGGAGCGGGTCCCTGGCCACCGCGGCGGAGGGGGCTCCCGCGACGGACGGGCCCGGCTGCCCCTTCGCGGCGATGATCGGCGGGACCGGGGCGGGCGCGGCAGCCCCCGTCGCCTGGACTGTCGACGCTGCGGGGCGCCTCGAGCGCATCCCGGCCTTCATCCGCCCGATGGCCCGGCAGGCGATCGAGCGGTTCGCGCAGGAGCGGGGCTATTCGACGGTGACCGACGAGGTCATGGACCAGGCGCGCGACTTCATGGGGATGTAGACGTAGGCTCCGTCTCCTCGGGCTCGAGATCCAGGACGTCCGCCGGGAGCAGGCGGAAGGGCTCGCTGGCCCAGGCGGGGGGCCGACCGGCCAGCAGGACCTGCTGAAACGCGGCCAGGGTCGCATTCTGCGGAATCTCGGGGTGACCCTCGAGCGCGGCCCAGACCTCCTCCGGCTCGTCGTGCGCCCACCGTGAGACCCGGGCCACGGTCGCGAAGAATCGGCGCACCTTCCGCTCGACGGCCCGCTCGACGGTGGGCCGGGCGAGCGTCGTGGCGAGCTGGGCGATCGCGCCGACGAGGGGCGTGTCGAGCCGCATGTGCCCGGTGACGCTCGCCTCCACGCGGGTGCCCCCCGCCGGGTCGTCCTCGTGCTGGAACTCGATCATCACGAGCATCCGCCCCTGGATCGTGGGGAGCCCGCGCGCCTCGTACATCCCTTCCAGGTGGTAAAGGCGCCGCCCCTCGTCCGCATAGAGCACCCGGATCATGCCGCGGGCGCCCCGGCTGTCGTCGCCCCAGAACCCGTCGTCCCGCGCCTCCACCTGGTATTTCCCGAGCCGGAGGGCGCGGGCGACGGCGGCGGCGAAGTCCGGGTGGTCGAGCAGGAAGCGAAAGACCCCCTCGCGGCTCCGGCCGCGGAGCCCGGTGACCCGCTGGGAGAACAGGCTCGTTCCAAGCACGGCCTCGGCGCGCCCGCGGGCCTCGTCATCGAGGCGGGCGAGCGGGACTCCGAGCGGCAACGCGTCGAGGGTCACGATCGGACCGCTCGGATCGCGCGGCGACTCGATGGGCTCCGCGCCGCCGCCACGCGGGGCGATGACCAGTGCCGCGACGGCCAGGAGCGCGAGGCCGAGCCGGATTCGGCCGGGCGTCGGCGGGCGATACGGGACCCGGGCGATGCGGGGGCTGACGGGCATGGCAGGCGCTCCCGCTGCTACCGTACCACGGGGCCCGGGGGGGGGCGGTCCCGGGCCGTCGCCATTTTGTACGGGGTGGGGCCCCCCGGCTGCTACAATGACGCCTCGTATGGCTCCCCGAAGCGGTTTGGCGGTTCGCCGTCTCGGCTTCGTGGTCGCGCTCGGGCTCGCCCTGGCGATGCAGGGGCCGGCGACGGCCTCGACCGAGAGCGTCCCCGGCGGGGCTCCGGTGGTCAACGTGCCGGTCTCGGCCGAGGCGGTCGTGCTCCTCGACCTCGAGACGGGCAAGGTGCTCTTCGAGAAGAACGCCGAGGGAGACCGCGCGCCGGCGAGCCTCGTGAAGATGATGACCCTCTACATCGCCTACGACGAGCTCCGCGCGGGGCACGTGACGCGGGGCGAGCCGGTGACGATCGGCCCGAACGTGATGCGGACGCCGCGATTCCGGATCGGGCTCGTGACCGGCCAGGTCGTGCCGTTCGAGACCCTGCTCGCGGCCGTTGCGATCGCCTCTGCGAACGACGCGGCGACCGCCGTCGCGGAGCGCCTGGCGGAGAGCGAGGAGAAGTTCGTCGAGCACATGAACGCCGAGGCGGAGCGCCTGGGGCTCACCCACACCGTGTTCGCCAACCCGCACGGGCTGCCGGACGCCCGTCAGCGGACGACGGCGCGGGACATGGCCTCCCTGGCGGAGCATCTCCTGCAGGATTTCCCCGAGAGCCGCGTTCTCCTCGGTGACACGGACTTCCTGTGGCGCGGGCGGATCTTCCGGCGTCGGATCCCGCTCTTCCGGGATCCAGGGGGCGTGACGGCGCTCAAGACCGGGTTCACGCTGGAGGCGGGCTACAACATCGCCGTGGCCGCCGGGCGTGCCGGCCAGCGGCTGCTCTGCGTGGTGCTGGGGGCCGAGACGCGGGGGCTATCGTTCCTCGACGCCGGCCGGCTCCTCAAGTTCGGGTTCGGCGAGCCGCTCGGCAGCTCGGGGCGCACCGGCCGGCACTGGCGGGTGCGCGGCCGCGCAGTTCCCCACTAGCCTCTGGCGCCGTGCCGCCGCCGGGTCCTACTCGGGCTCGACGGCCCGCCGGACGATGCGACCCTCCGCGTCCACGTAGAGGAGGACCAGCTCGTACTGGTTGAGGCGATCGCCTCGATCCTCGCCGTAGTAGCGGTTCGGATTCACATCGACGACCACGGCGCGCCGGTAGACCAGCACCGGGCCGACATCCGACGACCGGACCTCGTGGGGAGGGCCGAACCGCTGGACCGCCTCGTCGCGCGTGTTCACCGCGGTGAGGTCATCCCCGGGGTTGAGCGGCGGCTGCCGGAGCGGCGCCAGCTGGGCGCACGCTCCCAGGGCGAGGCCCATCACAACGAGCGCGAGGCGGTGCACGGTCGTCCCGCGCGGTAACGCTCGACCCGGCGCATCGCGAGCTCTCAGGTCGCGAGGCTGCGGCTCGTCTCCCCGGGGGCTGCCGACCGCGCGATTCCGACGACCCCGGTAATTGACGGTCGGCCACATGGCGCCTCATTGTACGGGCTTGGGTCGGGGGCCGGCAAGGCTGCGGCCGCTGCGGGGGTGGGTCGGCTCGACTGGCCGTCCGGCGCGTCCGCGAGACGGGACGTGGAGGAGGGGGCATGCAGGTGCAGGGCCTTCTGTTCGATGCGTACGGCACCCTGTTCGACGTCCACTCGGTCGTGGAGGCCGGGCGGGCCGTCACGAGTGATCCCCAGGCGCTGTCCGTGCTCTGGCGGCAGAAGCAGCTCGAGTACACGTGGCTCCGGAGCCTCATGGGGCGCTACGAGGACTTCTGGGCCGTCACGGAGTCGGCGCTCACCTTCGCGTGCCGGCGTCTGGGGCTCGAGGTGAGCGCGGCCGAGCGGCGGCGCCTGATGGACGCCTACCTCGCGCTCGATGCGTTTCCCGAGGTGCGCGAGGTGCTCGTCCGGCTACGGGACCTGCCGTGCGCCATTCTCTCGAACGGCGCGCCGCGCATGCTCGAGGCGGTCGTCGCCCACAGCGGCCTCGGCGAGCACCTCCGCGCGGTCATCAGCGTCGACCAGGTGCGGACGTTCAAGCCCCATCCGGCCGTCTACGCTCTCGGTCCCGCCCGGCTCGGGCTCGCCCGCGACACCATCGGCTTCGTGTCGTCGAACGCCTGGGATGTCGCCGGGGCCAAGGCGTTCGGCTTCCGGGTCGTCTGGGTCAACCGCCTGGCGGCGCCGCTCGACGAGCTCGGCGTGAGCCCGGATCTCGAGGTGCGGGACCTTGCGGAGCTCGCGGAGGCGCTCGGGCGCTGAGGATCGGCGGCGCGTCGGCGGCTCGCTACTCGCGAGCCTTGCGGGCGCGGGCGGCCTGCATCGTCTCCCGGGGCGGGCCGCCGAAGCGCTCCTCGAGCCACGGGTCCCCCCGCATGTGGTAGCCGTGGCCCTCCCAGAATCCCGGGCGGTCCTGGTCCATCAGCTCGAACCCCGTGACCCACTTCGCGCTCTTCCAGAAGTAGAGGCGCGGGACGACCAGGCGCACCGGGCCGCCGTGCTCGGCCGGCAGGGGGCCGCCGTCGTGGTGCGTGGCGAGCACGACGTCGTCGTCGAGGAGGGCCTCGAGCGGCAGGTTGGTCGTGTAGTCGGGCTCGGCGTGGACCATGACGTAGCGGGCCGTCGGATGAGGCCGCGCCTCGGCCAGGAGGTCGCGAGGCCGGACTCCGCGCCACCGGTTGTCGAGGCGGCTCCAGCGAGTCACGCAATGGACGTCCGATTGGCTCTCCACCGGGGGCAGGGCCGAGAGCTCCGTCCACGTCCACTCGCGCGGCATCTCGACGGCGCCGAAGATCCGGAATCGCCACCGGGCCGTGTCGACCCGCGGGGTGTCCCCGTACGTGAGTACCGGCCACTTCGCCGTGAGGGTCTGGCCGGGCGGTACGCGCTCGTGCGGGGCGGTCATGGGCTGGGCTCGCCGCGTTTCAGGCCCCGCCCGGGCGGAGCGGCTCGAGGGCGGCCGGAGCCACCGGGAAATCCCGTGGCGCCTGGCGGCGCGCGGCCGGTCCGAGCGCCGTGACGAAGATCGCCTCCTTGCCCGCCGCGTCCGGCTCGAGGAATTGCACGACCTCATCGTCGTAGAAGGTCAGCCCCGTGGCCCCGAGCCCGAACCCGTACGCTCCGAGGTACAGCCGCCCGCCGAGGAGCCCGGCGGCGAGGTTGACGGCCCGATAGCCGCGGCTCCCCCAGCGCGCCAGGACCGGGTCGAGGTCGGAGAGAAAGAACGCGACGGCGCTGGCGTCCGCCCCGAGG
>JBGQGN010000151.1:0-8142 GCA_041497395.1 Methylomirabilia bacterium | reverse complement strand
GCGGTCCTTGCCTTCGGATTCGTGGAGCTGAACCCGCTGGAGACGCGCCTCCTCGAGGCGTGCGGCCGGGGAGCGCCCGTGCTCCGCTACGCCGCCGGCGCGGACGCGGCGGTCCTGCCGGCGTCTTCCGCCGTCGAGATCGTCGCGGCGCCCGGCGAGGAGCGTGAGGTCCGCGAGATCGCCCGCGTGATCCTCGGTCACGTGGAGGCCGGGGGCCGGTTCGACGAGGTCGGCATCCTGCTCCGCCAGCCGGCGGCCTATCTGGCCGCGGTGCGCGACGTCTTCGGCGCGGCCGGCATCCCGTACACCCTGGGGACGGCGCCGGCCGTCGGCGAGACCCGCGCCGGCCGGAGCCTGCGTCTCCTGGCCGAGGTGCGCCGATCGGACTTCGCCCGCGCGACGGTGATGGAGTTCCTGGCGTTCGCCGATCTCAGGGCCCGGCCCGGAACGAGCCCCGCGGAGTGGGAGCGGCTGTCGCGCCAGGCCGGGATCGTCGGCGGCGCTCGCGAGTGGCGGGAGCGGCTCGACCGGCTGGGCCGCCGGCTCGAGCCGGTGGTCGGAGCCGATGACGACGACGAGGGGCGCCGGGCGCGGCGGGCGGGCGACCGGGACGCGCTCGGCGCTCTCCGCCGGGCGGCGCGCGTCCTCCTGCGAGGCCTCTCGCGGCTTCCGGATCCCGCGCCGGTGGAGGCGCTCGTGGACGCCTTCACGCGGACGTTCCGTCGTCTCGTGGAGACGTCCCCGGAGGCGGAACTGGCGCTCGGCGCGCTCGGGCGGCTCCGGGAGCTCGGCGCGGTGGACGCCGTCGTCCCGCTCGAGGAGTTCTGGACCCTCCTCGAGGCGGCGCTGGCCGCGCCGTCGGCGGCCGGCCCGGAGCCCGGGCCCGGGCGGGTGTTCGTCGGCGAGCTCGGCGTCGCCCTCGGGGTCGACTTCCCGCTCACCATCGTGCCGGGGCTGGTCGAGGGCGGGTTCCCGGCCGCGCCACGTCAGGACCCCATCCTGCTCGACACCGAGCGCCGCCAGCTGACGGGCCTCCCGCTGGCGGAGGAGGCACGGGGGCTCGAGCGAGTGCGCTTCGCGCTGGCCGTCGGATCCGGGGCGCGCCGCGTCGTCCTGACGTACCCGCGGATCGACGCGGAGAGCGGGCGCCCGCGCGTGCCGTCGTTCCTCGTGCTGGACCTGCTGGAATCGATGACGGGACAGCGCCACGATTTCCAGAGCCTCGAGGCCTTCCCCGGCTGGCGGACGGTCCCGCTTCATCCGGCGCCGCCCTCCGCGCGCGAGCGGCCGCTCGACGAGCGGGAGTGGCTCGTGACCCGGGCGCTCGCGGCGCGCTCGGACCCGGAGTCGCTGCTGAGGCACCTCCCGGGCGCCCGGCGTGGCCTCGCGGCGATCCGGTCCCGGGAGGGGACGGACGTCCTCACGGCGTACGACGGGCTCCTCGGTCGAGGCGTCGATCTGGGAGTGACGCCGCTGGCGCCGACGGCGCTCGAGCGGTACGCGTCCTGCCCGTTCCGGTTCCTCCTCGAGCGTGTCTACCGGCTGGAGGCGGTCGAGGAGCCGGATCGCATCCTCATGATCGACCCGAGGGATCGGGGCGACCTCGTCCACGCGGTCCTCGAGGCGACGTTCCGGCATCTCGCGGAGAGCGGGGCATTGCCTCTCACGCGCGAGCGCCTCCAGGTGGCGCGCGACGCGCTCGACACCGCGTTCGCCGTCGCGTGCGCCGACGCCGAGCGCCGGGGCCTGACAGGGCTGCCGGCCCTCTGGGCGGGCGAGCAGGCCCGCCTTCGCGAGGAGCTCCGGTCCGCCCTCGAGGCCGAGGCGGATGACCCGGCGGGCTGGCGGCCGGCTCTCTTCGAGGTGGCCTTCGGCGTCGAGAGGCCAGGCGCGCCAGACGGGACGACCGCTCCGCTCGTCTACCAGCTCCCGGACGGCAGCGCGCTCGTCCTTCGCGGCCAGATCGACCGGATCGACGTCTCATCCGACGGCCAGCGCGCGCGCGTCCTCGACTACAAGACCGGCAAGCTTCGATCGCCGCGGACGCCGGACCGCCTCGCGAAGGGCCGGGCGCTCCAGCTTCCCGTCTACCGGCTGGCCGCCGAGGCCTTGCTTTCGGCTGCCGGACCCGTGGCCGTCGAGGAGGCGCAGTACTACCACGTCATCGGGCCGGACGCCGGGACGCGGGTGCGCTTCACCCGGGCCGGCTGGGAGGCGCGCCGCGCCGACTTCGACCGGGTGCTCGCCACGATCGTTGGCGGCATCCGGGCTGGGCGGTTCTTCCAGCGCCCCGGCGCGTGCGCCCGGGGTCCATGCGCCTTCGACCTCGCGTGTGGCGCCGAGCGCGGACGGTGGGCGGAGGCCAAGCGCGCCGACCCCGCGGTCCTGGCCCACGAGACTCTGGACGCGATCGAATGACCTCAGAGAGCGCCCCAGGCCGGCGCCCGTCCGATCCCGGCGATCCGGTCGGTCCGCTCGTGGACCACGACGAGCGCCGCCGCGCGCTCGAGGACCTCGACACCACCTTCCTCGTCGAGGCGGCGGCCGGCAGCGGGAAAACCACGCTGCTCCTCGGTCGCATCGTGAACCTCGTCCGGATCGGGCGGGCGCGCCTCGCCGAGATCGCGGCCGTCACGTTCACCGAGAAGGCGGCCGCCGACCTCCGGGTGCGCCTCCGCGGCGAGCTGGCGCGCGCGGGTCTCCACGAGGCGCTCCGCGAGCTCGAGATCGCCCGGATCGGAACGATCCACGCGTTCGCGGCCGGGCTCCTGCGCGAGCGCCCCGTCGAGGCCGGCGTGGATCCGGGGTTCACGGTGGCCGACCCGCTCACCGCCCGGCTCCTCCTGGACCGGACCTGGGAGGCGTGGCTCCCGGAGGCGCTGTCGGACCCGTCGGCGGCCGAGACCGTGCGGCAGGCGATCGAGCGAGGACTCGGACTCGAGCGCCTGCGTGACCTGGCCTTCGCGCTCGTGGACGCGCGAGACCGGCTCGGCGGGCTCCCGGATCCGGAGCCGTACGCCGAGCCGCCGGCGGCCCTGAACGTGGACGTTCGCGCGACGATCGTGCGACTCGCCGAGCGCGCGCGGGGCGCCGTCAAGGACCCGGAGGATCGCGCGGCGCGGACGCTCGAGGACCTGACGCAATGGGTCCACCAGACGGCGGGCCTGCCGGAGACTGACCAGGTGAGCGCGCTCCTGGGCCCGGCGCGGCTGCCGGACAAGCCCGAGAGGCTCGGCAACAAGGCGAAGTGGCGGGACAAGGCCGCGCTGGAGGAGTGCCGGGCCGGTCTCATCGCGCTTCGCGAGCGGGTCGAGGCCGCGCGGGCGGTCGCCCGCCACAACCTGGTCGCCGGCCTCGCCCGCTGGGCGGCGGGCTTCGCCGCCGCCTACGACGTCGCCAAGGGGCGGGCGGGCTGCCTCGACTTCCTCGACCTGCTCCTGCGGGCGCGAAACCTCGTGCGCGACCGGGCGGACGTGCGACGGGACCTGCAGCGCGGGATCCGGTACCTCCTGGTCGACGAGTTCCAGGACACCGACCCGCTCCAGCTCGAGATGGTCCTGAGCCTCGCGGAGGGCGCGCCGCCGGGGAGCCTCTTCGTCGTCGGCGACCCGAAGCAGAGCATCTACCGGTTCCGCCGGGCCGACATCGAGATCTACGAGGACGCGAAGCGGACGATCGCCGGGCGCGGCGAGGTCCTGACGATCCGCGCGAACTTCCGGAGCTCTCGCGCAATCCTGGACGCCGTCAACGGCGTGTTCGAGGGTGTCATGGTCCCGCCGCCCGACGGCGCCTATCAGCCGGCGTACGTGGCGCTCGAGCCCTCGCCCCGGACCCAGCCCGGCGGGCCGCCGGCGGTCCTCGCGCTGCCGCCGGATTTGCCGACGGCGGGAAGCGTCAGCGAGGCCGCGGCCCAGGAGGCGCGCCTGGTCGCCGCCTATCTCCTCCGTGAGGTCGAGCACGCGCACCGCTTCCGCTACGGCGACGTCGCGCTCCTGTTCCGCGCGATGACGAACGTGGTCGCCTACGAGGACGCGCTCCGGGCGGCGGGTATCCCGTTCCGCACGGTGGGGGGCCGCCACTACTACGACCGGTCCGAGGTGGGCTGGACGATCGCGGCGCTGGCGGCGATCGAGGATCCGCACGACCCCGTGGCGCTCGTGGGCGCGCTCCGCTCCCCGTTCTTCGGCGTCACGGACGAGATGCTCCTCGGCCTCCACACCTCGGGCGGCGAGTTCTGCTATCTCCGGCCGCTCCCGGCGGCCGCTGACCCGGCGCTCGCGCGGGCATGGACACTCCTCGGCGCGCTTCATCGGGAGCGGAACGCCGTGGCGCCGGCCGCGGTCGTCGAGCGGCTCCTGGCCGGCACCGAGGCGCTCGCCGCCTACGCCCTCGAGCCTCAGGGCGAGGCGCGCGTCGCCAACCTCCTGAAGGTTCTCGACACCGCGCGGGCGCTGGAGGCGACGGGGGCGCTCACCTTTCGCGGGCTCGTCCGGTGGCTTCGCGATCGCGGGGCGGCCCGCTACGAGGAGGAGGAGTCGGCGGTCGACGCCGACGACGCGGTGCGCCTCATGACGATCCACAAGGCCAAGGGCCTCGAGTTTCCGGTCGTCGTCATACCCGACCTCGGACGCGAGGGGCCGTGGCGGGCGCCGGTGGTCCTGGCGGACCGCGCATCGGGGCGGCTCGCCGTGAACCTGGGTCGCCTGGGCGATAGGACGATGACCACGCTCGACTGGGCGGACGCCGAGGCCGGGGAGATCCAGCGGGTGGATGCCGAGGCGCTCCGCGTGCTCTACGTGGCCCTCACGCGTGCGGAGCGGGGGGTCGTCCTTGCCGTGCCGCCGCGGCCGGAAGGCAAGGGCTTCTACCAGCATCTCGCTGCCCTCCTCGGCACCCCGACGGACGTCCTCACCACCGACGATCTCGAGCGCCCGGGTCGCGGCCCCGAAGCGCCCGCCGTTCCCACGGGGACGGAGGAGACTCTCGACCTGTGGCGCGCGCGCCACCGAGCCCTCATCGCGCGCGGCGGCCTGGTCGAGGAAGGCCCGCCGGGCGGTGACGGCGCTCGCGTCGGCTCCCTCACGCGCGCGACCCGCCAGCGCCTGGCGGCGGCCGCGCTGGCCCGCGCGGCGCTCCTTCTCGTGGATCTCGGCCGCCCCGACGACGCGCTCCCCGTCGTGACGGCGCTCGGAGCGCGTCGCGGCGCACGGCCGGAGGTCGTTGCCGAGGCGCTGCGGCTCCTCCGACAGGTGATGGCGGGCCCGGTGATCGATCGCGCGCGCCGCGCCTCGTGGCTGGCGCGCGACGTGCCGGTGGCGATCGCGGCGGACGGCGCGGTCGCGGAGGACCGTCTCGACCTCCTCTTCGAGGAGCCCGGGGGCCTGGTCGTCGTGCGGGTCGAGGCGGGCGCGGCCGACGCCGCCTCGACCGGGCTCGAGCCGGACGCGCTCGCCCGGGCGCTGGGCCGGCCGGTGCGGGAGGTGCTGACCTTGAGCCTCTCCTAGGCCGCGGGGGTGAGAATTGGCCGCGCGGCGCCCGCGCTCGGCGGTCCACGCGGCGGGCGGCCTGAAGGGTCGGTGGACACGCTCGCTCCAGGTGCGGGGTAGCCCGGGGCCGAGCCCTGGATCGTGTATGGTACCGCCATGAGAGGGGTGCGCACCGCCTCGCTCTACTGCGCGGCAGGCCCGCCGGCCGGTCTGACAGTTCAGCCAGCAGCGGCTGGGAGCCTCCTCGAGCTCGACCGGGACGAGGTCATCGCCGCGTTCCGCGAGTATGGCGTGCTCGTGTTCCAGGGGTTCCCCGTCGATGCGGCGGTGTTCGACACGTTCACCCGGCGCTTCGTCGATCGGTTCGTCATCCACGCGAACGCCACCAAGCTTCGCAGGCCGCCCGAGGCGGACGTGACCATCGGGACCGTCGATTACGGTGCCCGCGCCCTCGATCCGCACTCGGAGCTGGCGTTCCTGCCGCGCCCGTTCCGTCCCGACATCCTGTTCCTGCACGGAGTGACACAGGCCCCGGTGGGCGGGGCGACCACGGTCTACGACGGACAGGCGATCGCGCGCGAGCTCGATTTGGCCACCCGCCGGATTCTCGCCGCGAGTCGCCTCCGGTATCGGATCCCCGTGCCGAGACAAGTCTGGTCTCAGGTGCTGGAGATCGAGTCGCCTCAGGATCTCGCGCGCGTGTCCGGCGATTTCCGCATCGTCGTGGGCGGTCTCCGCGCGCTCTCGATCCGGTGGCTGCTGAGGTCCGCGAGCTGGGTCATCGGCACGGGGCGACGCAAGGATCTCGCGGCGCTGGACCGGGACGACCCTCACTTCCGGCTGGCCGCGTTCCTGGCGGGTCCCGACGCCCAGTCGGACTCGATCTACGTCGATTGGGAGACGCCGGCCCTGACGCGCTCCCGATTCTCGGGCCAGGAGGCGCTGGCGACCTCGCTCTTCTCCGGCTACATGCGTATCTACGGGCGTGTGAACGGCCGGCGGGTGTTCCGGTACCGGAGTCTCGTCTCGCGGCTGCTGGAGACGGTCGAACGGTACCGGACGCCGATCGCGTGGGGTGGGGGCGACGTCCTGATGATCGACAACACGAGGATGATGCACGGGCGGGAGCGTTTCGAGGACTCTGCCGTGGCCCGGCGGCACGTCCGGACCCGGTACGGCCTGGCGTCCTGGGCCGGAGGCTCGGGTGACGGTGAGGAGGCCGCGGCGATGCTTCGTGACCGAGGCAGACACCCCGAGAATCCGTGATGCCCGGGCCTTCCCGCGTCGTCCGCGCCGGCCGGGGGATGCTCGGGGAGGCCGTGGTCGGGGCGCGGTTCGCGCTGCGCCTACCGCCCTTCCTCCGACGTCCGGTCGGCCGGGCGGAGGCACGAACCGTCCTGCGGAGTCGGCTGGAGCGGCGGGAGGCCGCGCTCCTTGGCCTCGCGAGGATCCTCTACGGTGCCCCGGCGGGTCCGTACGCGGTCCTCCTCCGTCGGGCGGGATGCGAGTACGGCGATCTCGCGCGCCTGGTCGCCCGAGACGGCGCCGAGGGGGCGCTGGCTCAGCTCTTCCGAGCCGGCGTCTACCTCACGATCGACGAGTTCAAGGGGCGGCGGCCCGTGGTTCGGGGGTCCACCACCGTTCGCGTGGAGCCCGGGCTCCTGCGCAACCCCCGATCGGCGCTTCACGTCGCGGCGCGGACCAGCGGGAGCCGGAGCGGCGGGACACCGGTCCTGGTCGACCTCGCGTTCCTCCGCGAGTGCGCCGTCGACACCTTGCTCGCGCTGGACGCTCGGGGCGCCGCGGAGTACGCCAAGGCGATCTGGCTGGTCCCCGGGGGGGCCGCCCTGGCCCGCCTCCTCGAGTTCGCGGGGTTCAGGCCGGTTCCGGCGCGCTGGTTCTCCCAGATCGATCCGGCGGCGGCGGGCCTGCATCCTCGGTATCGCTGGAGCTCCCGCCTCACGCGATGGAGCAGCCTGGTGACCGGGGTACCGTTGCCGTCACCGGAGCACGTGTCCCTCGACGAGCCGCTCCCGGTCGCCGGCTGGATGCTCGACGTGCTGCGCCGAGGGCAGCGGCCACACCTGCTCACGTTCCCGAGCTCGGCCGCCCGTCTCTGCCACGCCGCAACGTCGGCCGGGCTCGATCTCCGGGGCGCACACTTCACGCTCACCGGCGAGCCGATCACGGCCACCCGGCTGGCGGCGATTCGCCGAGCCGGAGCGGACGCCGAGGCCCGCTACGGCATCATCGAGGCCGGGCCGATCGGGTACGGGTGCTTCGCGCCCGAGGCCCCCGACGACGTGCACCTGCTCCACGACCTGGTGGCGGCGGTCCAGCCGGGCGTGGACGGCGCCGGCGCCGGTCTTCCGCCGGATGCCCTGCTGTTCACGTCGCTCCGCGCAACGGCGCCCTTCGCCCTGCTGAACGTCTCGATGGGCGATCGCGCGACGATGACGGGACGGCGATGCCAGTGCCCGCTCGAGCAGCTCGGGTGGACGACACACCTCCGGGAGATCGGGAGCCTCGAGAAGCTCACCGCCGGCGGGATGAGCTTCCTCGACACCGACGTGATCCCGGTGCTCGAGGAGGTGTTGCCCGCTCGGTTCGGCGGCGGCCCGACCGACTACCAGCTGGTGGAGGACGAGGGGGAGGC
>JBGQGN010000150.1:0-8196 GCA_041497395.1 Methylomirabilia bacterium | reverse complement strand
CCCCATCTGACAGCGTGAGCCTGGGAGAGCGCGGGATGAGCGACCAAGATCGGATGGCGCCGGACCCGGCGAGTTACGAGCCGCCCAGGGTGGAGAGGGTCCTGACGCCGGCAGAGCTCGAGCGCGAGATTCTCTACGCGGGGCAGGACGCCGTAACCGGGAATCGCTGATCCCCGAGAATCGGCCCGCGCACCGGAGGACGGATGGATAACCGAGACCAGGAGCTCAGGAATCACGAGCGTGTCGTGCCGGATGGCTACGAACCGCCTCGCGTGGAGCGGGTGCTGACCCCCGCTGAGCTCGAACGCGAGGTGCTCTACGCGGGTGACCCGACCGCCGACACGTAGCACCGGCGACCCATGGGAGGGCGCGGGATGAGCCACCATGACGAGACGGCTTCGAGCGGGCCGGACCGGCGCGGGCCGGTCGCCTACGAGGCCCCACGGGTCGAGCGGGTGCTGACGCCCGCGGAGCTCGAGCGCGAGATCCTCTATGCGGGAGAGGACGACCAGACCGCGGAGCGCTGACGGACATTGTGCGCCTCGCGGTGGTCAAGAGCTTGTGTGAGACAATGGCGTCGAATTTCGCCCCGGAATCGATTCGCGCAAGGGAGGATTGATGGGTAGCCGAGACCTGGAAGCCGGGAATCAGCACGAGCGGGTCCGACCGCGTGGCTACGAACCGCCTCGCGTGGAGCGGGTGCTGACTCCGGCCGAGCTCGAGCGCGAGGTGCTCTACGCGGGCCACACGACCGCCGAGGTATAGCACCGGCGACCCATGAGAGGGCGCGAGATGAGCCACCATGACGAGACGGCTTCGAGCGGGCCGGAGGGTCGCGTGCCGGTCGGCCACGAGGCTCCACGGCTCACGCCCGCCGAACTCGAGTGCGAGGTGCTCTACGCGGGGGAACCCACGGCAGACCAGGACGGAGGCTAGGGCTGGGCGCGCCACGCGAGCGCCTTCCCGATCTGAACCGTTCGTGAGTGAGGCCGCGGCTCCAGCGTACGCGCGGTCCGAGCAGGTCGAGGTCTCGGCCGTCGGTGATCGCGTGGTGCTCTATCACCGGACGTCCCGTAGCGCCCTGGTATTGAACCCCACTGGCAGCCGGCTCTGGGAGCGGCTCGCCACTCCCGCCCGCCCCGAGGAGCTCACGGCCGCCCTGCGGGAGCGGTTTCCGGCGCTGACCCCGGAGGCTGCAGTCCGAGACGTCTCCTCGTTCCTCGACGAGCTGACCCGGCACGGGGCGATCGTGCCGGTCTCGTGACGCAGGCCTTTGCTGGGCCGCCCATTCGCTGGGCGGCGGGACCTCTTCGCTTCGAGCTCACGGCCGACGACCACGCCGTCCGGACCCTGGCGGCGACCGTCTTCCGCCCCTGGGCGTCCCAGGAAGAGAGTGAGCCGAGCCGTGCCTGGCGGGTCGAGTGCCTGAATGGCCACGGGGCGGATCCGTCGTGGCGGGTCCGGTCCTCGGCGGGAGCTGATCTGCGCGTGCCGAGCGCTGCCCGTGCCGTCAGCGCCGTGGAGTACGGAGCGGTCGCGGCGATCGTGGAGTCACCCGTCGTGATCGCGCACGGTGCCCTGGTGGCGTGGGACGGCCGGGGAGTTCTGCTCGCCGGGCGTGGCGAGGCTGGCAAGTCGACGCTCGCCTGCGCGCTGTGGGCGCGCGGCGCCGCGCTGCTCGGCGATGACGTTGCCATGGTGGAGCCCGCGGCGGCCGAGGCTCGTCCGGCCCCGAGGCGCGTGTCCCTGCGGTCGGCGAGTCGCGCATTCCTGGGAGACGACCTCTTCGCGCGAGTCATGCAGGGACCGTCCAGCGTCGCCCTCACCGACTCGCATCTCTTCCACCCCGACGAGGTCGCGCCGTATCCGCGATCCACGGCGGTGCGCCTTGTCGCCATCGTGTTCCTGGCCCGGCGAGGCGGCGTCGCCGAGCCCGCGTGCCACGAGCCGATTGCCCCCGCGCACGCCCTGCTGGCGCTCCTGCCCTACACGAACCTGCGGTCTGGCCAGCAGTCTGGAAGGTCGCTGGGGGACGCCATCCGGACCCTCGCGCCCCTGGCCGATCGCGTCCCGGCCTTCGATCTTGGTCGCGGACCGCTCACCCAGATGGCCGAGGCTGTCGAAGCTCTCGTGGGATCTCGCGCTCTGGCATGAGCTCGGCTCGCATGCGGGTGGCGACCCTGCCTCCCGCCACGTCGATGGCTCTCATGGTGACCCGCCGGTGCAACATGCGGTGTGGTCACTGCAGCGTGGAGAGCAGTCCCGACATCCGTGACGAGCCGACGGAGCGCGAGCTCCTCGACCGCGTCCGTCAGGCGGCCGCAGGCGACGTCCAGTCGATCAACCTGACCGGCGGGGAGCCGATGCTCCGTCCCCGGACGGTCCTGCGGCTCGTGCGGGCGGCCCGTCGGCTCGGCGTCGCCACGTCGCTGACGACGAACGGATCCTGGGGACGCACCGCCGCCCGGGCGTGGCACGGCGTCCAGGCGCTCCGGAGGGCTGGCCTCGGGTCGCTGGCCGTCAGCGTCGACCGCTACCACGACGAGTTTCAGGGCTCGACGCCCGCGCTCCTCATCGCCCGCGCCGCAGAGCGGGCCGGCCTGCCGGTCCGGATCAGCCTGGTCGTGCCGGCCGGGCCAGCGGGGGAAGACGGACTGGCCCCGCTGGTCGCGCCGTTCGAGGGTCTTCGTGGCACGCGTCTCCGATTCTACGGACTCCAGGCAGTCGGCCGGGCGCGTGGCCTGCCGACCGAGACGATGGGCGGCGTCGTGGACGGCTTCTGCTCCGCGTGCGCGATTCCGGCGGTGACCGACGACGGCCGCCTGACGGCGTGCAACGGGCCGGCCTACTTCGCGCCGGAATCGTCGCCCCTGATCGTCGGCTCGCTCCGGACCGAGACGCTCGAGACCCTGCTGGAGCGTCATCGCCAGGACCCGATCCTCGACACGATCCGCACATCGGGGCCGGCCCGCTTGCGAGACGAGCTGCGGGCGCTCCCCGGCTTCGAGCGCTTCCCGTTCCGGGCGCGCTATCTCGGCATCTGTGACCTGTGCCTCCACATCACGTCCGACGTGGACGCCGTCGCGGCGCTGAGACGGCGGCTCGTGGACCCTGGGCTGGCGGCGGAGCGGCGGGCCGCGTGGCTCGTGATCCAGGACAGCCGGCGGCGGGGTGAGCTCAACGCGGGGCACATCAACGGGCCGGGGGCCGCCCGGGTCTTCCTCCGGGCGGCGGCGGAGCCCGGGGCGCGGTGGACGGACGAGACCGCGCGGATCCTCTGCCGGCCTGATGTCGACTGGAAACGCTGGGCGTCGTACCTGGCGGCGTGCGGGCTGGCCCGGCCGCTCGTGCCCGCGCTGGGCGATGCGGAGCTCGCGCGCTGGGCGCCCGCCTTCTTCACGGAGACCTTGCGGGCAGCGGCGGTGCGCGAGGGGATCCTCGAGCTGGTGCAGCGGGACGTGTTGCGGCAGGTGGAGGTCGGTCTCCGCTCGATCGGCGCGCGGGGTGTCCTGCTGAAGGGGATGGCGCTCACGCTCCGGGCTCGCGAGGAAGGGGCCCCGGTTTCGCCCCGCGCCACCGGCGACATCGACCTCTACGTCGGCCCCGATCGCGGGCCGGCCCTCCGCCGGCGGCTTCTCGAGCTCGGATTCCGCGGTGCTCCTGACGCCCGGCCGACATCGACGCACCACTGCGCCCCGGTGACGCTCCAGGGCATCCTGGTGGAGATCCACACCCGGATCTCCGCGCCTCACTGGGGGCTGCCGGAGACGGAGATGCTGGGACGTGCCCGTCCCCTGGCGTCGGCCGAGGGGATCGACACGCTCGATCCGGAGGGCCTGCTTCTCCACTCGGTGGTCCACTGCGCCCAGCACTGTTTCTCGCACGGGCTCCGTGCCGGCTGGGACATCCTGGCGATCCTGCGGAGCTGCCCCGACCTCGACTGGGAGCGGCTGGCACGGTGGGTGGTCGGAATGCGGGCGCCGCGGGGGTTCTGGGTGCCGGCGGCGGTGCTGTCCCGCGAGCTGGGGCTGCCGATGCCGCCAGACTTCCTGCGCAATGTGCCGCGGGACGGGCTCGAGCGGGACCTCGAGACGGTGGCCGGGCGCCGCCTCTTCCGCGTCGCCGAGCGGGTGGACGAGCTCGACCCGATCAGCCGGAACGCGGTGCTGTTCCTCCTGCACGACTCCTTCAACGCCCGCGCCCGCTATCTCGGTGCCGTGTGCCGCTGGGCCATGGTTCGCCCAGGCCGAAAACGGCGCCGCAGCGGCTCGCCGGGACCCGGGGTCGGGGGCCTGCGTCAGGCGTGGCGGCACTTCCGGCAATATCGCGGCGCCGTCGCGCGCGCGGCGGCCGACGAGGTCTGAGCCGGCCCGGACTCACGCCCCGGCCGGGGCAACGAGACTCAGTGCCCGGCCTGCCCCCGCTTCTCGTGCCAGCGGGCAATCGCCTCGCCCGTCGTGAACCAGACTCCCGGGAAGCGGCGCATGTACGCCACCAGCTCCTCGAGGAGCATGATCCGCGAGGCCCGCCCGATCACGAAGGGGTGGCACGTGAGGACGAAGCACCCGTGCTCCCTGTAGATCCCCGCGAACTCACGGCTCCACAGGTCGAAGACCCGCGCCGGGTCGGCGATGGCGTTGGTGGCCCCGTACACGTGGCGGAAGAGCGGCGCGTCGTCGAGGATCCATTGCACCGGGACCTCGATCAGCGGGCCGTGGCTCGTCTCGAGCTGGTAGGGGACGTCGTCGCCCATGAGGGAGCTGTCGTAGAGGAAGCCGTGGGCCTTCAAGATGTCGGGGGTGCGGACGTTCACGTCCCAGGAAGGCGACCGGTAGCCGGCCGGGCGCACGCCCAGCTGATCGGCGAGGATCCGGAGCTGCGCGCGCATCACGGCTTCTTCCTGCGCCGCGTCGAGGCCGTCCACCGCCTCGTGGACGTTGCCGTGGGCGCCGATCTCGTGGCCGGCGTCCTTGATCCGGAGCGCTTGCGGGCGATGGTTCTCCACGGTCCAGCCCGGGATGAAGAACGT
Organism: Methylomirabilia bacterium; assembly: GCA_041497395.1. Lineage (GTDB taxonomy): Bacteria > Methylomirabilota > Methylomirabilia > Rokubacteriales > DASRDR01 > DASRDR01. Next base: position 3,167 of record JBGQGN010000150.1, on the reverse strand, counting down.
CGCCGGAAGCCGCAGCTGGTCGAGCATCCGGAGGATCCGGTCGACCCCGACCCGGGGCCCGAAGCGCCGCTCCTCGAGGCCCGCCAGGCTCCGCCTGGCCTTGTCCGGCTCCCGGAAGAGGAACCCGGACTCGGCGTCGAAATCGAACGAGAAGACCACGGCGCATTGCTGGCCGTCCGGCCACTGGTATCGCATCGCTGCCTCCTATCCGCCCATGAAGGCGCCGCCGTTGACATGGATGGTCTGTCCGGTGATCCAGCCCGACTCCTCGGCGGCCAGGAACACTGCCACGCGGGCGATCTCCTCCGGCCTGGCCATCCGGCCCTCCAGCGGGATCTGGCGGCCGAGCTCGACGAGCTCCGCCTCCGAGTTGCCGTAGCGCGGTTGCGCCGTGTCCGTGAGCCCCGGCGCGATCGCGTTGACACGGATCCGGTGGGGCGCCAGCGCGAGGGCCATGGCGCGGGTGAGCCCCATGACCCCGGCCTTGCTCGCCGCGTAGTGGACGCCGAGCGGCGTCCCCCGCATGGCCACCGACGAGAGGTTCACGATGGCGCCGCCCAGCCTCGCGGCGACCATCCGCCGCGCCGTGGCCTGGGCGCAGAGGAAGCTGCCCTTGAGGTTCACGTCGAGGACATGGTCCCAATCCGCCTCGGTCATGGCCAGGAACTCGACGCGCGGGAAGACCCCCGCGTTGTTGACGAGGATCGCCGGCGTTCCCAGCTCCCGTGCCACGGCGCCCACCATCGCCTCCGCGTCGCTCGCTCGGGCGACGTCACCCGGGACGAGACACGCGCGGCGCCCCACGCCGCGGACCTCGCCAGCGACCCGCTCGGCTGCCTCGCGGTCGTCGAGGTAGTTGACGCCCACATCGGCGCCGTCACGCGCCAGCGCCAGCGCAATGGCGCGGCCGATGCCCTGCTGGGCGCCCGTCACGAACGCGACCTTGCCGACGAGACGCATGAGGCCCTCCGTCCCGCGAGCGGATCCGCTCGCGACCCGACGCGTACAGTACCGCAAGGCCCTCCGGCGGAGAAGCCGTGGCAGACTTGCCAGCAACCCATGCCGTCTGCGTTGTCCCGTCGGTCCTGGCCCGGCTATGCTGGGGTGTCGAACAATCGCGGTTGTCTTTTCTGTGACTCGCGCGCGGCGTTGCGTCGAGAGGGCAGTGGTGAGCGGGGCCCATCGGGTCCGTCTCGCATGCCCGTGCCCGCGGCTGGCCGTGGGCACCAGGGAAAATCCAGCAGGCTCGAGGAGGAAACGCCATGCGACCTCGTCATGCTGAAACACATCGCACGGCACACATCGGTTGGCTTCGCGCTGCCGTCCTCGGTGCCAACGACGGGATCGTGTCAACGGCCAGCCTGGTCCTGGGTGTGGCCGCGGCTCACGCGGGCACTTCCGGCGTGCTGGTCGCGGGCACGGCGGGCCTCGTCGCCGGCGCGATGTCGATGGCTGCCGGGGAGTACGTGTCGGTCAGCTCGCAAGCCGACACGGAGCGGGCTGATCTGAAGCGCGAGGAGAAGGAGCTGGCGTCGGAGCCGGACGCGGAGCTCGCGGAGCTGGCGGCGATATACGTCGGCCGTGGTCTGGATCCGAACCTGGCTCACACGGTGGCCGGCCAGCTGATGGCTCACGATGCCCTGGCAAGCCATGCTCGCGACGAGCTGGGTATCTCGGAGGTCCTCCGTGCGCGGCCGTTGCAGGCCGCACTTGCGTCGGCCGCGAGCTTCGCCGTCGGCGCCGCGGCACCGCTGGTGACCGTCGCCCTCAGCCCGGACACGGTGCTGGCTCCGGTGGTCGGCAGCACGTCGCTCGTGTTGCTGGGCGGACTGGGATGGCTTGCCGCTCGAGTCGGCGGCGCGCGCCCGTGGGCCGGAGCGGCCCGCGTGGTGCTCTGGGGCGCTCTCGCGATGGCCGTGACGGCCGTGATCGGCGCGCTCTTCGGCTCGGCCGTGTGAGCGTGTTCCGCCGGGTACGGATCGCATGCTATCGTCGTGGCCGGGAGGGCAGCCGAACGTGGCCGATCCGAGCTGGTCCAAGCACGTGGCAGACGTGCTGCGGCGGAACGACATCCGCCTCTTCGCGACGGTGCCCGACTACATCGTCTCGCAGGTGCTGGAGCACCTCTGGGCCGATCCCACGTGCACCGTCGTGACGGCGACCCGGGAAGAAGAGGCGCTCGGGATCCTGTCCGGGGCCTGGCTCGGGGGGCAGCGGGGGGCGCTCCTGATGCAGAACAGCGGGCTCGGCAACTGCATCAACACGCTGGGCTCCCTCAACATCGCCTCCCAGCTCCCGGTCGTGCTCGTCATCAGCCACCGGGGCGACCTCGGCGAGTTCAATCCCGCGCAGGTGCCCGTGGGCCAGGCCACCGAGCGTATCCTCGACGCCATGGGTATCCGGCACGTCATGCCGCGCTCCGTCGCGGACCTCGAGTCCCAGGCCGACGGTCTCGTCAAGCTGAGCTACACGCAGTCGCTCCCCGTGGCCTTCGTGCTGCCCGCCGAGCTCACCGGCGGGAAGCTCGGCTGAGTCGCGACGTGGACCGCGCGACCGCGACCCGCCTGCTCGTGAGTCGGCTCACCGACGAGGTCATCGTCTCGAACCTCGGCCAGGCCACGCTCGATCTCCAGCGCCTCGGCGACCGGTCGCTCAACTGCTACACGTTCGGCTCCATGGGCCAGTGCTCGTCCATCGGGCTGGGGATCGCGCTGGCCCGCCGGGACGTCCGCGTCGTGTGCCTGGACGGGGACGGGTCGCTCCTCATGAACCTGGGGTCGCTCTGCACGATCGCAACGCTCCAGCCCGGGAACTTCGCCCTGGTCATCTGGGACAACGAGGTCCACATGACCACGGGTGGCCAGCCGACGGCGACCGCTCACCGATCGAGCTTCGCCCAGATGGCCCGGGGGGCGGGGATCGAGAAGGTGCTGGAGCCTCGGGACGAGACTGAGCTCGGGCAGGTGTTCGATCGCATCCTCGCCGAGGAAGGCCCGTTCGTCGTGCCCGTCAAGGTCAGCCGGGGTCGGGCCGAAGGGGGGCTCGCCCGCGACGTGGTCGGCTACGCGCGGCGCTTCCGACAGGCGCTCGCCGCCGTGCCCGCAGTCCGGTGAGCCCACGGTCCGGAGCTCCCGCGTAGGCTCGCCCGAGCCGGCGTCCCCCGCGTT
>JBGQGN010000149.1:0-8208 GCA_041497395.1 Methylomirabilia bacterium | reverse complement strand
CGCCGCGTGGTGGTCAAGGTCGGGAGCGGGCTCATCGCCGATCCCGTCGAGGGGCCGGATCCCGCGCGCATCGAGCCCCTGGCGGCCGACGTGGCCGCGGTGATGGCGAGCGGCGTCGAGGTCGCGCTGGTGACCTCGGGCGCGATCGCGGCCGGCATCGCGCGGCTCGGGCTCGGCGGGAAGCCGCGGTCGATTCCCGAGAAGCAGGCGGCGGCCGCGGTTGGCCAGGCGGCGCTCATGTGGCACTACGAGCAGGCCTGCGGGGCGCACGGCGTCCGGGTCGCCCAGGTGCTCCTGACCCAGGAGGACGTGACTCACCGGGAGCGCTACCTCAATGCCCGGAACACGCTCATGACGCTGCTCGGGTTCCACGTCCTGCCGGTCATCAACGAGAACGACACGGTCGCGGTCGAGGAGATCAAGGTCGGCGACAACGACAACCTCGCCGCTCTCGTCGCGGCGCTGATCGACGCCGACCTCCTGGTGCTGCTCTCCGACATCGACGGGCTCTACACGGGCGATCCGCGCCACGACCCCACGGCGCGCCGGATCGCGCGCGTGGAGACCATCACGCCCGAGATGGAGGCGCGGGCGGGCGCCGGCGGGCCGGTGGGAACGGGCGGCATGGTGACGAAGCTCCAGGCGGCGCAGAAGGCGATGGCCGCCGGGATCCCGATGGTCATCGCCGACGGCCGGCGCCCCGGCGTGCTGCGGGCCGTGGTGAAGGGCGAGCCCGTCGGGACCTATTTCGAGCCGCGCACCGACCGGCTGGCGGCCCGCAAGCGCTGGATCGCCTTCGCGCTGCCGGTACAGGGCGCGATCGCCGTGGACGCCGGCGCGCGCCGCGCCCTCGTCGAGCGCGGCAAGAGCCTCCTCCCGTCCGGCGTGCTGACGGTGAGCGGGCAGTTCGCGGCCGGCGACGCCGTGGGGGTGCGGGACGCGGACGGGCGCGAGTTCGCCCGGGGCATCGTGAGCTGTGACGCCCGCGAGCTCGAGCTCCTCCGGGGCGCGAAGACGGCCGACATGGAGCGCCTGCTGGGGTACCGCGTGACGGACGAGGTCATCCACCGTGACAACCTCGTCATCCTCTAACCCCGTGATATTCTAGGGCCATGGCGGCGATCGACGTGCGCGAGCTGGTCGAGACGCGCGCCCGGGCCGCGCGTGAGGCCGCCCGGAGCCTGGCGCTCGCCAACGCGCGTGTGAAGGGCGAGGCGCTGCTCGCCATGGCGCGCGGTCTCGAGGAGAAGGCCCCCGCCGTCCTCGAGGCGAACCGCGCGGACCTCGAGCGGGCGCGAGGTCAGGGCCATCCGCGGGCCTTCCTCGACCGCCTGACGCTCACGGACACGCGGGTCGAGGGCATGGTGGCGGGGATCCGCCAGGTCGCCGCGCTCCCGGATCCCGTCGGGGAGACGGTCCGCGGCTGGCGGCGGCCGAACGGGCTCGAGATCGCGAAGGTCCGCGTGCCGCTCGGCGTCGTCGGGTTCATCTACGAGAGCCGGCCGAACGTGACCGCCGATGCCGCGGCGCTCTGCGTCAAGAGCGGGAACGCCTGCGTGCTGCGCGGCGGCCGCGAGGCGCTCGAGTCGAACGGGGTCATTGCGGCGATCCTCGCCAAGGGCCTCGAGAAGGCCGGGCTCCCGCCCGAGGCGCTCGGGTTCATCGACGTGCCCGACCGCGAGGCCGTCGAGATCCTGATCACGCTCGACCGGTACGTCGACCTCATCGTGCCGCGCGGCGGCGAGGCGTTCATCCGCCTGGTGGCCGAGCGCGCCACGATCCCGATCCTCAAGCACGACAAGGGGCTCTGCCACGTCTACGTCGACGCCGGGGCCGACCTCCACATGGCGGCCGACATCGCGGTCAACGCGAAGGTCCAGCGCCCGGGCGTGTGCAACGCGCTCGAGACGCTCCTCGTCCACGCGGACGCCGCGCCCGCGTTCCTGCCCGCGGTCGCCGCGCGCTTCCACGCCGCCGGCGTCGAGCTCCGGGGCTGTCCCCGGACGTGCGAGCTCGTCCCGGGCACCCGGCCGGCGACGGAGGCCGACTGGGACACGGAGTACCTCGATCTCATCCTGGCGGTCCGGGTCGTCCCGAGCTTCGACGAGGCGGTGGGGCACATCCGGCGGCACGGCTCGGGGCTGGCGGAGGCGATCGTGACCCGGGACTACCTCACGGCGCGCCGCTTCGTGGCGGAGGTGGACGCCGCGTGCGTCCTGGTCAACGCCTCGACGCGGCTGGTCGATGGGCAGCAGTTCGGCATGGGCGCGGAGCTCGGGATCTCCACGTCGAAGCTCCACGCGCGCGGGCCGGTCGGCGTCGAGGAGCTCACCACGACGAAGTTCGTGGTGACGGGCTCCGGCCAGATCCGCGAGTAGCCGTGGCGGGAGCGTCCCTCTGAAGGGCCGCCGATGGCGGAGTGGCGGCTCGGCATCCTCGGCGGCACGTTCAACCCGATCCATCTGGGGCACCTGGTCCTGGCGGCGGCGTTCCGCGAGCGCCTGGCGCTGGACCGCGTCCTGTTCGTGCCGGCCGGGGCGCCGCCCCACAAGCCGTCCGGCGGGCTCGTCCCCGCGCTCCACCGCTACGCGATGGTGAGCCTGGCCGTGGCGGGGCACCCGGGCTTCGTCGCGTGCCCGGTCGAGATCGAGCGGGCCGGGCCGTCGTACTCGGTCGACACCGTCGAGGCGCTCGCGGGCGACTGGGCGGGCGCGCGGTTGTTCTTCTTGATGGGCAGCGACACGTTCCTCGACCTGCCCACCTGGCGGACGCCGGAGCGGCTGGGCACTTTCGCGACGCTCGGGGTGGGCTACCGGGCCGGCAGCGCGTTCGAGCCGGACGGCCCGGCGGCGCGGGCCGTGCTCGCGCGGCTCGGCCGGACGAGCTGGCGCCGCGTGCCCCCGGTCGCCGCCGAGGCCCTGGCGCCCGGCGAGTGCGCGCTGGTCGAGACGCGATCGGTCGCGGTGTCGGCGCGGGGCGTGCGCGAGCGCCTCGCCGCCGGTGAGAGCGTACGGGCCGAGGTGCCGCTGGCCGTCGCCGAGTACATCGCCCATCACGACCTCTATCGCGAGCCCGCCTAGCGTGCCCGAGTCCGTCGCGGAGAAGGCTCGGCTGTCGGCGCGCGCCGCGCTCGACAAGCGGGCGCAGGCCCTCCAGGTGCTCGACCTCGCCGCCCTGTCCGGGATCGCCGACTACTTCGTCCTCTGCACCGGCTCGTCGACGACGCACGTGCGGACGATCGCGGAGGCGATCGAGGCGGCGCTCAAGGCCGAGGGCCACCGTGCCCTCCATCGCGAGGGCGTCGCCGCGTCGGGCTGGCTCCTCCTGGATTACGGGGACATCGTCGTGCACGTCTTCCTGCCGGAGACGCGCGCCTTCTACGCGCTCGACCGCCTGTGGGGGGACGCGCCCGAGCTGCCGATCGAGGCCTGAGCCCGGCGACCACCGGCCGAAGGCCGTCGACCAGTCCCCAGGCCCGGCGCGGGTCGCGCGCATGAGGCGCTGCGGCTGGACACCCCCGGGAGTGCGTGCTACGGTGACCCACGCGCCCGGGGCGCGATAGCCTTGGCGCTGCGGAGGACGCGGAGCGGCGATGGCGACCACGCTCGGGCCGGAACGGCTGAAGGAGCTGCGCGACGCGCTCGTGGCCAAGCGCCGCCAGCTCGAGGACGAGGTCGGCCGGAGCGTGGTGTACGAGAAGGGCCTCGACGACGACACCACCAAGGACCTCGGCGACCAGGCCAACACGGCGTACACGCGCGAGTTCCAGTTCGAGCTGGGTAACGGCGACCGGCGGCTCCTGCGCGAGGTGATGACCGCGCTCCAGAAGTTCGACGAGGGCGGCTTCGGCGAGTGCGAGCGGTGCGCGGAGCCGATCGGCGAGAAGCGGCTCGAGGCGCTCCCGTTCGCGCGCTACTGCATCGAGTGCCAGCGGCGCCTCGAGCGCGAGGACAAGGCCGCCGCCGGCTGAGCCCGGCTCACCCGGGGGGGCCCCACGATGGCCCTCGGCCTCGTCCGCTGGTTCGCGCCCGTCCTCGATCTCGTCTTTCCGGTCGTCTGCCCCGTCTGCCTCATCCGCTCGGACGATCCGGCCCACCGCCCGTTCTGCGGCCCCTGCTGGGCGGCGCTGCCGGTGGGACTCGGGCCGGGCTGCTCCGTGTGCGGCGAGCCCTTCCCGGGGCTGGGCGGGGCGCTTCCGTGCGACGCGTGCCGGCGGACGCCGCCGCCCTACGCGTTCGCCCGCGCCGTCGCCGAGTACCGCGACGGGATGCGGGAGGCGATCCACGCGCTGAAGTTCGGCGGCCGGCCCGTCCTGGCGACGCCGCTCGGGCGGCTCCTGGCGGAGGCGGGTGCCCGCGCCCTGCCGGCCCCGCCGGGGGACTGGGCGGAGGGGCTGGTCCCCGTCCCCCTCCATCCGGCGCGCCTCGCGGAGCGCGGGTTCAACCAGGCCGAGCTCCTGGCCGCGCCGTGCGCGGCCCGGTGGCGCGTCCCGGTCCTCCCGCGCGCCCTGGTCCGCACGCGCTCGACGCTTCCCCAGACCGACCTCGACCCCGCGGCCCGGCGCGCTAACGTCCGGGACGCGTTCCGGGTCCCGCGCCCGGCCGCGGTCCAGGGCCGGCGCGTCTTGCTCGTCGACGACGTCCTCACCACGGGCGCGACCGTCGGCGCCGCGGCCCGGGCCCTCCGGGCGGCGGGCGCGGCGGCGGTCGGCGTCCTGACCCTCGCGCGCGTCGTCCTGCGCTGACGCCGGCCGGGGCGGCGGCGCGCGGGAACCGCGCTCTCGTTGACCGTCCCGCACCCGCGCCCTATAATCATCGATAATCCGCGACGTTCCCGACAGCCACGGGCCGGGTTCCGCACGAGGGGGAGCAATGGCGCTCAAGGTGGGCATCAACGGGTTTGGTCGGATCGGCCGGGTGTTCTACCGCGCGGCGTGGGGCACCCCGGGGTTCGAGGTCGTGGCGGTGAACGACCTCACCGACGCGGCCACGCTCGCGCATCTGCTCAAGCGCGACTCGGTTCATGGAACGTTCGGGCCGGAGGTCGTCGCCAAGGGCGACGCCATCTTCGTCGACGGCCGGCAAGTCCGCGTGCTGGCCCAGAAGGATCCGGCCAGCCTGCCCTGGCGGGAGCTGGGGGTGGACGTCGTGGTCGAGTCGACGGGGCGCTTCGTCGACCGCGCGAGCGCGGGCAAGCATCTCGAGGCGGGCGCGCGGAAGGTCGTCATCACGGCGCCCGCGAAGGATCCGGACGTGACGCTGGTGCTCGGGGTGAACGAGCAGACCTACGATCCCGCGAAGCACCACGTCGTCTCGAACGCGTCCTGCACGACCAACTGCCTCGCCACGGTCGCCAAGGTGCTGCTCGATCGCTTCGGCGTGCGCCGCGGATACTGCACGACCGTCCACTCCTACACGAACGATCAGCCCATCCACGACTTCCCGCACAAGGACCTCCGGCGGGCCCGGGCGGGGGCGGTGTCCATGATCCCCACCACCACCGGCGCCGCGAAGGCGGTGGGGCTGGTCCTGCCGTCCCTCAAGGGGAAGCTGGACGGCATCGCGATCCGGGTCCCGACTCCGAACGTGTCGGTCGTCGATCTCACGGCCGAGCTCGAGCGGTCCGCCTCGGTCGACGAGGTCAACGAGGCGTTCCGGGCCGCCGCGGCGGGTCCGCTGAAGGGCATCCTCGCCTACACGGACGAGCCCCTGGTGTCGGTCGACTTCAATGGCGACTCGCACTCCTCCATCGTGGACGGACCGTCGACGTCGGTGGTGGAAGGCTCGCTCGTGAAGGTCCTTGCCTGGTACGACAACGAGTGGGGCTACTCGAGCCGCGTGCGCGATCTCGTTGCCTTCATGGGGCGGAGCCGGTAGGCTCCGGACCCCGGAGCGGCCGGGCCCGGCCGTCCGCCCCTGTCCCCGCCATGGCCAAGCGCACCATCGAGGACCTCGACCTCCGGGACCGCCGGGTGTTCGTGCGGGTCGACTTCAACGTCCCGCTCGGGCGTGACGGCGAGGTGAGCGAGGACGCGCGGATCCGCGCGGCGCTGCCCACTCTCCGCCACGCGCGGACGCGGGGCGCGCGCGCGATGGTCGTCGCCTCGCACCTCGGCCGGCCCAAGGGCGGGCCGGAGGCGAAGTTCTCGCTGGCGCCCGTGGCGCGGCGCCTCGGGGCGCTTCTCGGGGAGCCCATCCCGCTGGCGGCCGACTGCGTCGGGTCGGCCGTCGAGGGCCAGGCCGGGGCGCTGCCGCCGGGGGGCGTGCTCCTCCTCGAGAACCTCCGCTTCCACCCGGGCGAAGAGGCGAACGATCCCGCGTTCGCGCGGGCGCTGGCGCGGCTCGGCGACGTCTACGTGGACGACGCCTTCGCCGCGGCCCACCGGGCTCACGCCTCGACGGAAGGGATCACGCGGCATCTCCGGCCGGCCGTGGCCGGGCTCCTCATGAAGCAGGAGCTCACCGCCCTCGCGCGGATCTTCGACGCCCCCGCGCGCCCCCTCGTCGCCATCCTCGGGGGCGCCAAGGTCTCCGACAAGCTCGCCCTGATCGAGTCGCTCCTCGGCCGGGTCGACCGGCTGCTGGTCGGCGGCGGGATGGCGTTCACGTTCCTTCGCGCCCAGGGGCACGAGGTAGGGCGGTCGCTCCTCGAGCCGAGTCTGGTCGACACGGCCCGCCGTCTCCTCGAGCATGCGCGAACGCGGGGGGTCGACTTCCGCCTGCCCGTCGACACGGTGGTGGCGGGCTCGCCCGACGCCGGGGCGGGCCAGGTCGTCGAGAGCAACGCGATCCCCGCGGATCTCATGGGCCTCGACATCGGCCCGGCGACCGTCCGCCACTTCGCGGACGCCCTCCGCGACAGCCGGACCATCATCTGGAACGGGCCGATGGGCGTCTTCGAGCGGACCCCGTTCGCGGCCGGGACGCTCGGGCTGGCGCACGCGGTGGCGGACGCGCCCGCCCTGTCGGTCGTCGGCGGCGGGGACACGGTGGCCGCCGTCCAGGCGGCGGGGGTCGCCGATCGGCTCGGCTATCTCTCCACGGGCGGCGGCGCGTTCCTCGAGTACCTGGAGGGACGGATCCTGCCGGGCGTGGCCGCCCTGGACGACGCCTGATGGCGGCCTGATGGCGGAGGGGGCCGTGCCGCGCACGCCCGTGATCGCGGGGAACTGGAAGATGCACGCGAGCCTCGCCGAGGCGCGGGCCCTGGCGGCGGCCGTCCGCGACGGCTGCCGCGGGCTCGCGGAGATCCGCGTCGCCGTGTGCCCGCCCTTCACGGCGCTGGCCGCGGTGGCCGAGGTGCTCGCCGGCTCCGCCGTCCTCCTCGGGGCCCAGGACGCGCACTGGGAGACGGCGGGGGCCTTCACGGGGTCGGTGTCGCCGGCGCAGGTCTGGGACGCGGGTGCCCGGCTCGTCATCCTCGGGCACTCCGAGCGGCGCCACGGGCTCGGGGAGACCGACGAGGTCGTGCGGCGGAAGGTGACGGCGGCGCTCGCCCGGGGCCTCACGCCGCTCGTCTGCGTCGGCGAGACGGCCGCCGAGCGCGCGGCCGAGCGGACGCTCGCGGTGGTCACCCGCCAGCTCGACGCTGCGCTCGGCGAGCGGTCGGCCGCGGAGGCGGGGCGCTGCTGGCTCGCCTACGAGCCCGTGTGGGCCATCGGGACGGGGCAGACGGCGACGCCGGCGCAAGCCGCCGAGGTCCACGCCCAGCTGCGCGCGGCGCTCGGGCGGCGGGCGGGCCCGGCCGTCGCGGCGGCGTGCCCCATTCTCTACGGTGGCAGCGTCAAGCCCGAGGTGACGTCGGCGCTCATGACGGAGCCCGACATCGACGGCGCCCTCGTGGGCGGGGCGAGCCTCAAGGCGGCCGACTTCATCGGGATCGTCCGCGCCGGCCTCGAGGCCAAGGGGCGGGCGGGGGCGCCCGCGCGTTGAGGCACCATGACCGGCGTCATCGATTGCTGGCGACCCCGGGAAGCTTTGGGAGTGTTGGGCCAGATCTGGCCGCATGATCGACACGGGATGTCGGGGGGCGCGCCGCGCGCCCCTCTCGCCCGAGTGAGGAGCCTGCCGTGTACTACGTGCTGGTCGTCGTGCACACCCTCGTGTGCCTCGCCATCATCGGGATCGTGCTGCTCCAGGCCGGCAAGGGGGCCGACATCGGCTCGGCGTTCGGCGGGGGCGGGAGCCAGGCGGTCTTCGGCTCCATGGG
>JBGQGN010000148.1:0-8241 GCA_041497395.1 Methylomirabilia bacterium | reverse complement strand
GGGTCGGCGGTCCGGCGACGGTGAGCCGGAACGGCACCAGCCGGTCACCCACGCGCGCCACCCGGTGGAGCGTGCCGTCCTGGTAGGGGCTCGAAGGATCGAGGCCCCACCGCCCGTACCGCGCGAGCGTCTGCTGGGCGTCGAGCGGAGGCCGTGGTCGGAACGCGAGGAGAGCCCGTCCGTTCCTTGAAGGAGGCTGCATTTTTTTGTTAAGAAGACCGTGCCGCCGAGGATCGCGCGATGAGGCCCGGCGGAAGCGAAGTGTAGCACAGGGGGCGCGATGTGACATCCGGGACCTTCCGCGACCTGCTCGGCGAGACCGGATGTGTCGTGATCCCGGCGGTGTACGACGCCCTGTCGGCGTGCATCGCCGAGCGCGTCGGCTTTCGCGCGGTCGGCCTGGTCGGCTTCCTGGTCGCGGCCCCGAGCCGCCTGGGTGGCCCGGACGTGGGGCAGCTCACCATGAGCGAGATGGTCGAGCATGTCCGGGGCGTGGCGGCCGCGGTGTCCCTGCCGGTGCTGGCCGACGGCGACACCGGCTACGGCAACCCCCTCAACGTCCGGCGGACCGTCCAGGCCTACGAGGCGGCCGGCGCCCAGGCCATCGTCCTCGAGGATCAGGAGTAGCCGAAGAAGTGCGGCCACATCCCGGGGGCGCGCCGGGTCATCCCGACCGACGCCTACCGGAAGAAGCTCGAGGCCGCGCTGGAGGCGCGCCGCGACCCGCGCACCGTCGTCATCGCACGCACCGACGCCCGGGGGCTGCTCGGGTTCGATGAGGTCCTGCGGCGCGCCGAGGCCTACGTCCGCACCGGCGCCGACGGCATCTTCCTCGAGGCGCTCGAGAGCGAGGCGGAGTTCCGGACCGCGCCGAAGGCGCTCCCCGGCGTGCCGTTGATCGCCAACATGTTCACGGGCGGCAAGTCCCCGCTCTTCAGCGCCGCCGAGCTGGCGGCGATGGGGTACCGCGTGGCCCTGTGGGTGGTCGATGCCCTCTGGGCCGCCGCCCGGGCGGTGCAGGACGTGCTGGCAGCCCTCCGGCGCGACGGCACGACCGCCGCGGTCCGCGACCGTCTGCTGCCCTTCGACCAGTACTTCGCCCTCGTCGGCCTCCCGGAGCACGAAGCCCTCGAGCGCCGCTACGCGGTCGGGAACACCGCGCCGCCCGGATGATCCCGGCGCCTCCCCACGGCAGGCGCGGGCCCGGCGGGCAGCGCCAGCGCTTCGCGACTACCGCTCGAGGTGGTAGGGGACGTTCGTGACGACGACGCCCTTGCGGAAGAGGAGGGCGCCCTTGATGAGCAGCGCCGTCTGGTTGTGGAGCAGGTGCTGCCACCAGCGGGCGGGCACGAACTCGGGGAGAACGATCGTGACCATCTCACGCGGCGCCTGACGCTGGAGCAGATCCAGGTACTCCTGGAGCGGGCCGGTCACCGAGCGGTAGGGTGAGCGCAGCACGACCAGCGGCATCCCCTCCGCATACCTGGCCCACCGCTCCTCGAACCGGCGCGTCTGCTCTGGATCCACCTCGACGTAGACACCGCGCGCGTTCGGGGACAGCGCCTGGGCGTACTCGATGGCCCGCAGCGTGCCCCGGTGGACGTCGCCCACCAGCACGAGGACCGCGTGCCCGGCCGGCGGCGTGGCGGGCACCACGCCCTCCACGGAGAGCTGGACGGCCACCTCGTCGTAGTGCCGCCGGATCGTGACGAAGAGGGCGATCATGCACGGGATCAGGACGACGACGATCCACGCTCCGTGGGTGAACTTCGTCAGCCCGATGATCACCGCCACCACGCCGGTGGCGAGCGCGCCCGTCCCGTTGAGCAGGGCGCGGATCGGCCAGCCGGGCCGCCGGTGCCGGAACCAGTAGCGCACCATGCTGGCCTGCGAGAGCGTGAAGGAGACGAACACGCCCAGCGCGTAGAGCGGGATCAGCGCATGCGTGCTCCCCTGGAACGCCACCACGAGCCCGATCGAGAGGAGCGCCAGGATGATGATCCCGTTCGAGAACGCGAGGCGATCCCCGCGGTTTGCGAACTGCCGGGGAATGAACCGGTCCCGCGCGAGAAACGAGGCGAGCCGGGGGAAGTCCGCAAAGCTCGTGTTGGCCGCCAGGATGAGGATCAGCATCGTCACACCCTGGATGAAGTAGTAGAGCGGCGACTCGCCGAAGACGAGCCGGGCGAGCTGGGAGTTCACCGTCTCCCCTTCCACGGGCATGACGCCGAAGGCGTGCGCCAGCGCAGAGATACCGAGGAAGAGCGCGATGAGGATGCCGCCCAGCGCCAACAGCACTCGGCGGGCGTTCTGGGCCTCCGGAGGGCGGAAGGCGGGCACGCCGTCGGAAACGGCCTCGACCCCGGTCATCGCGGCGCACCCCGACGAGAAGGCCCGGAGGACCAGGAAGGCGGTCAACACCTCGCTGCCACCGGCCGGCACCGGAGGCGCCGCGACACTGACCGCCCCGCGGAGCCACTGGAGCCCGCCCCAACCGATCAGCAGGAAGTAGGCGCCGAGAAACAGATAGGTGGGCAGGGCGAAGAGTCGACCCGATTCCCGCACGCCGCGGAGGTTCCCGATCGCGATGACGGCCACGCCGATGATGCACAGCGTCACCCGATAGGGGTAGAGCGGCCGGATCGCCGACGTGATCGCCGCGATCCCAGCGGCAACGCTCACCGCGACGGTGAGGACGTAGTCGACCATGAGTGCCGCCCCGGCGACGAGGCTCGGATAGCGGCCGAGGTTCTCGCGGGTGACGATGTAGGATCCGCCCCCCTGAGGGTACGCGAGGATCGTCTGCCGGTAGGAACTCACGACGATCGCGATGAGGACGCCGATGGCCACGGCGATCGGGAACGCGAGCGCGAGCGCGGCCGAGCTGGCCAGCATCAGGATCAGCAGAATCTCCTCCGTCGCATAGGCCACGGAGGAAAGAGCATCGGACGCGAAGATCGCGAGGCCGGTCAGCGGCCCCAGCCGCTCGTGGGCCGCGTGCGCCGTCGGAATGGGCGTGCCCAGGAGGATGCGCTTCACGTTCTGGACGGACATGAGGGGCTTCTACTGTTCCAGGTGGTAGGGCACGTTGGTCACGATGACGCCCTTCCGGAAGAGCAACGCGCCCTTGATGAGCCGCTGGACGGACATCGCGTCAGGTGCGCCGGGTTGGTCCCGGCACTCCCTCGATCACCACCGGTCGCCGGTCACGCGGCCGGATTCAGAACCGCTCGCGCCGGGCCGACGAGGCGAGGTTGTCGAACCGCGTGTACTCCGCGTTGAACACGAGCTCGAGCCGCCCGGTGGGCCCGTTCCGGTGCTTCCCGATCACGAGGTCGGTCGTCCCCGCCTCGGCGTCGGGGGCGTTCTCCTTGCGGGCGAGGAACATGATGAGGTCCGCGTCCTGCTCGAGGGCGCCGGACTCGCGAAGGTCCGAGAGACGGGGCAGCGCGTCGCCCCGGGCTTCCACCGCGCGGGAGAGCTGGGAGAGAGCCACGACGGGGATGCTGAGCTCCTTGGCGAGGGCCTTGAGCGAGCGCGAGATCTCCGAGATCTCCTGCTGGCGGTTCTCGGCCCGCCACCGCCCCTGCATGAGCTGGAGGTAGTCGATCACCACCAGCTCGAGCCGGTGCTCGGCCTGAATGCGCCGCGCCTTGGCGCGTGCCTCCAGGACCGAGAGGGTCGCCGTGTCGTCGATGAACAAGGGCGCCTCGGAGAGACGGCCGGCCGCGTCGATGATCCGGCGCCACTCGGGGGGCTGGAGGAAGCCCGATCGCACCTTCTGGGAGTCGACCCGGGCCTCGGCGCAGATCAGGCGCTGCACCAGCTGCTCCTTGGACATCTCGAGGCTGAAGATCAGCGCGGGCCGCCCCAGCTCCACGGCGGCGTGGGCGGCGAGGTTGAGGGCGAACGCCGTCTTGCCCGTGGACGGACGCCCCGCGATGATCACGAAGTCCGACCGCTGGAGCCCCGACGTGCGCTTGTCCAGCTCCGTGAACCCCGTGGCCAGGCCGGTGATGTCCTCCTTGCGGTGGTAGAGCGTCTCGATGTGCTGGATCGCCTGGGCCAGGATCTCGCGGACGGGGAACGCGCTCCGCTGGAACCGCCGCTGTGAGATGCGAAACAGCATCTGCTCGGCGCGGTCGAGGAGCGCCTGCACGTCGTCCGTCTCCGCGTAGCCCTCCTCGACGATCTCGCGGGCGACGCGGATCATCTCCCGGAGGAGCGCCTTCTCGCGCACGATCCCGGTGTACGCCGTGAACTGGGTGGCGACCGTGCCCTCCTCCTGGAGGGTCGCCAGGAGGGTGTGGCCCCCGATCTCCTCGAAGACACCCTCGCGCCGCAGCGTCTCCGTCACCGTGATGGCATCGGCCGGCTCGCCACGCTCGAACAGCCGGATCATCGCTCCGAAGATCTTCCGGTGGGCTTCCTTATAGAACTCCTCCGGGACGAGGGCCTCGATGGCCCGCGGGAGCAGGGCCGGCTCGAGCAGGATCGCGCCCAGCACCGCCCGCTCCGCCTCGAGGCTCTGCGGCGGGACCTTGCCGGGGAGCTCGATCGTGGTGGCCATGGCCGGGCGACGGCGCGCGGCCGGGCTACTCGGCCGCGACCGAGACCGTCAGGGACGCCGTCACGTCTCCGTGGAGCCGGACCGGCACCTTGTACTCGCCAAGCGCCTTGATGGGCTCCTCGAGCTGCACCCGCCGCTTCTCGACGGGCACCTGGTGCCGCTCGAGAAACTCGACGACATCCTGCGCCGACACCGAGCCGTAGAGACGCCCGTCCTCCGACGCGCGCGCGGTCACGGTGAGCGTCAGGGCATCGATGCGGGCGGCGGTGGCCCTCGCCACCTCCAGCGCCCGATCCTCCTCCTTCGCCCGCTGCCGCTTGAGATGCTCCACGTTCTTCAGGTTGGCCGGCGTCGCCGGCACGGCCAGCTTGCGGGGAAGCAGGAAGTTCCGGGCGTAGCCGTTGGCGACGTCCCGCGTCTCACCCCGGTGCCCGAGCGCGGGCACATCCGTCATCAAGATCACCTTCATCGCTGTGCTCTCCTAAGGGCGCGCCCCGACCGGTCCCTGCCTCACCCGGAGGCGGCGGTCGGCGCCTGACGAATCTTGCGAAAGTCGATCCAGAGGTCGGATAGCCCGACGCACGACACCGCCACCAGCAAGAGGGGCTGCATCGCGAGCAACCCGAAGCTCACCACCTGGAGGAGGCGTGGCAGGCCGATCCGCTGGAAGAAGTGGCGGAACACGGCCAGCCCCTGGATCACGTAGAGCGGCATCAGCACGAGCAGCAGGTTCAGCCCGGCGGCTTCCAGGCGCTCGTGACGCGACGCGAGGAGCACCCCCGCCCCGATGGCGCCCCAGACCAGGTGGTCGGGGACGGCTTCCTGCGCAAAGGGACGGAATCCGAACCGGCGGCGAAGGCAGAGGCGGGCGATCGCGTAGTTGGCCACGGCGCCGGCGAAGACCCCGAGCCCCAGCATCCCGAGGGCGGCGATCCGGAGGGTAGCCACCACGAACCGCGCGGCCTCGGCGGCCCACCCCGCGTCCTGGCCGGCCGTCCCGAGCCGCGCGGGCCATTGCTCGAGCTCGGTCACCTGGGCGGCCACCTGCCGCTCGAGGTACGCGATCGGCCCCATGCCGACGGGGCTCAGAACCCACAGCAGGACGACGACGCCCACCAGGTTCGCGAGGGCGGTCAGGAGTGTCGTCACGGCGACCGGCAGACGCCGGACGAGCCCGAGCCCGAGCGCCGCGCCCGGGAGCGCGTACTTGAGCCCGACGATGAGCATCGCCGGGCCGCCGCGGACCACCCCGACGGCGGTCATCGCGACACCGCCCGCCAGCGCGGCGGCCAGAGGCCCGCCGAGGGCCAGGGCCACCGCCACCGGGATCAGGCCGACGGCGATCGCGGCGAGCCCGCCCCACCACCCCCACGAGGACACCACCTCGAGGCCCGCGAGCCCGAGGCCCAGTCCCGCGCCCAGCAGGACTGCCCGTCGCGTATCCGGGCTCGCGCCCACCAACGGGTCCTATTCGGCGACGTACGGGATGAGGGCGACCGTGCGGAGGCGCTTGAGGGCGCCGGTGAGCTGGCGCTGGTGCCGCGCGCAGTTACCCGAGATGCGGCGCGGGATGATCTTGCCGCGCTCCGTCATGAAGGAGCGGAGGCGCTTGACGTCACGGTAGTCCACCGCCAGGACCTTGTCGACGCAGAACTTGCAGACCTTGCGTCGGCCGAACCGACGCCGCTTCACGGGCTTGACCACTTCGCCTCCTCGCTGTTCGCTTCACCGCCTGCGTGCGGAGCGCCACGCTCCGCGGACACTCAGAAGGGCACGTCGTCGGCGCCGCCCGCGGCCTCCTCGACCGGCTCGGCGTCCGCCGGCCCGGTCGTTCCAACCGCCCGGCCTCGTCCGAGGAACTGGAGGCGCTCGGCCACGACCTCCACGACGTTCCGCTTCTGCCCGTCCTTGGTCTCCCAGTCTCGGGTCTGAAGCCGTCCCTCGACGAGGACCGGGCTGCCCTTGTCGAGGTACTGGGCCGCGCTCTCCGCCTGCTTGCCCCACACGACCACTGTGAGGAAGCACGTCTCCTCGCGCTTCTCTCCACCCTGGGTCGTGTACGACCGGTTGACCGCCAGCCGGACATCGGAAACGGCCGTCCCGCTCGGCGTGTACCGCAACTCCGGCGCGCGGGTGAGGTTCCCGATCAGGAAGACCTTGTTCAGGCTCGCCATCAGCCGACCTCGCTCGGCGCCGGGGTCACCGGCCCTGAAGGCGCCGCCACGGCCGCGCCGCTAGCTGCCAACTTCCGCCGCCCCTCGACGACACGCATCGTCAGGAAGCGCAACACCGATTCGTTGAGCTTGAGCTGCCGCTCGTATTCACGCAACACCGTAGGGGCGGCCCGCACCTGGAGCAGGAGGTAGTGCCCCTCCCGCTGCTTGCGGAGCTCGAAGACCAGCCGCCGGCGGCCCCAGTCGTCCGAGCTCACCACCTCGCCACCCAGGGCGACCAGCGCCTCCTGCAGGCGCCCGCCGAGCTGAGCCACCTCCTCGTCCGTTAACCGGGGATCCACGATCAGCAACACGTCGTACGTCCGCAAACCGCATCACCTCCTTCAAAGCTCCGACAGCAACAGCCGGAGCGGGGTCAAGAGCGCTCTAGGATACCAGCGGCCTCGGCGAGGGTGCAAGCCGACCACCGCCACCGCCAGGCGGCGGCCGCGGGAGGCCGAGCCGAACGGGACCCCGAACACGCCGGCCTCCGGGGAGTCACCCGGAGGCCAGCGGATCGGGCTGAAGCGGGTCGGGAGGGCGCGAGCCCCTCCCGACCGTCGGTCTCGGCCTTAGAAGTCGCCGCCGTGCGGCATGGGCGGCGCTCCCGCCTTCTTGTCGTCCTCGGGGATGTCCGTGATGAGCGCCTCGGTGGTCAGGAGGAGCGAGGCGATCGATGCCGCGTTCTGCAGCGCGATCCGCTCCACCTTGGTCGGGTCGAGGATCCCGGCCTGCATCATGTCGACGTACTCGTTCTTCTCGGCGTCGAAGCCCTGGGCGAGGCCGCTCGCCCCCTTCACCTTCTCCACCACCACCGAGCCCTCGAGGCCGGCGTTGGCGACGATCTGGCGGATCGGCTCTTCCAGCGCCCGCTTGACGATCTGGACGCCCGTCCCCTCGTCGCCCGGGAGCTTGAAGGAGTCGAGTCCCTTCGCCGCGCGGAGCAGCGCCACGCCGCCGCCCGGCACGACACCCTCCTCCACGGCTGCTCGGGTGGCGTTCAGCGCGTCCTCGACCCGCGCCTTCTTCTCCTTCATCTCGGTCTCGGTCGCGGCGCCGACCTTGATCACCGCCACGCCGCCGGCCAGCTTCGCCAGCCGCTCCTGGAGCTTCTCCCGATCGTAGTCCGAGGTGGTCTCCTCGATCTGCGCCCGGATCTGCTTGATGCGGCCCTCGATCTCCTTGGCGGAGCCGGCACCTTCGATGATCGTGGTGTTGTCCTTGTCCACGACCACCTTCTTGGCGCGGCCGAGGTCCTCGAGCTTGATGTTCTCGAGCTTGATGCCGAGATCCTCGGTGATCGCCTTCCCGCCGGTCAGGGTCGCGATGTCCTGCAGCATGGCCTTGCGGCGATCCCCGAAGCCCGGAGCCTTCACGGCAGAGCAGGAGAGCGTGCCGCGGAGCTTGTTCACGACGAGGGTGGCGAGCGCCTCGCCCTCGACTTCCTCGGCGATGATG
>JBGQGN010000147.1:0-8257 GCA_041497395.1 Methylomirabilia bacterium | reverse complement strand
GTCGTCCATCGACCAGGAGTGTCATCCGCGGCGCCGTCCCCGTCGTCGTGAGGCCCGCCGCCACGATCGTCACGCGCGTCCATCCGGGCCAGGTCACGATCGGCTCCGACAGCTCGCCGTCCTGATGGAAGACCCAGAGGATCGGCTGGGTCGCGTACGATCCGTTCACCACGCCCCCGGAGTGCCGCATGGCCTCGGCCTCCACGTGCCAGGTCGGGACGGCGGCCGCCGCGCACACCCACACCGCCGCGAAGGCCAGGACGGTGCCCACCGCAGGCCTCGGTGGGAGCACGACGGCGCGGGCTCCCCACCCCTCCTGGCCCGCTCGCCGCCGCCAGAGGATCCACCCAGCCGGCATCCCGAGGGTCAGCGCGCCTGCGACCAGCACCACCCACGTCCACGCCGTCGGGGCGCGGAGGGACGGGAGAAAGCGGGCGAGGTCGAGGCCCAGGCCCTCGCCGGCGAGCCGGAGCAGCGTCGAGCGCCCGGTGAGCCCGTTGTAGCGCCAGAACGGGACCACGGCCAGGGCGAAGGCGATCCCGGAGGTCCAGACGAGCCACACGGTGTTCATCGTCGCCAGCGCACGCCCGCGCCCGCGCTCGAAGACCTCGGCCACCAGAGGGACGAGCAAGGGCGTCACGGAGAGGATGAAGCGAGGCGGCGGCGTCCACCCCGCGTCCCACTGGATCCAGCGATACTGGACCAGAACGACGAGGTAGAACCCGAAGAGGCCGACCAGCGCCAGGCACGCCCTCGGACG
The DNA here is from genome assembly GCA_041497395.1 of Methylomirabilia bacterium. GTDB lineage: Bacteria > Methylomirabilota > Methylomirabilia > Rokubacteriales > DASRDR01 > DASRDR01. The sequence goes on along the minus strand of JBGQGN010000147.1, from coordinate 7,497 downwards.
ACGACGGGCGAGCAGCGGTAGCCCGACCACCGCCAGGACGAACTGGGGCGCATAGAAGAGCAGGCCGAACTCCTGGTCCACCAGGACGCCGAGAGCCGCGACCAGCCGGCGCCACGCCCCATCGGGGGACAGGGCCTGCAGCCACGTCTCGATCCTGGTGTACTCCGGATTGAGGCGAGTGAGGAGCTGCTGGAGCGAGGCTCGCCAGACCAGGCCCATCCCTCCGAGGGCGGCGACCCCGAGGACGACGAACGATCGGAGTCGCGGGAGGGCGGCGATCTGCGCCACGGCTCCCGCGAGGAGCCCGGCGCCGAGAGCCGCGAATCGGCTCTTCATCGCTACTGCGAAGGCGATCCCGATCGCCACGATGGCCAGGGCTGCCGGCTGGACGGGGACCCGCCGGAGGGCGCGAAGGCTCCACACGACGGCCCAGGCGACCGGGAGCTCCGGGTAAATGTGGCTCGCGTTCGTGACCAGGGGCGGGGTGAGCGCGAGGACGATCCAACCCCACGTCGCCGCCCCGCGCGAGAGGCCCAGCTCGCGACAGAGACGATAGACCTGGACGGTGAGGAGGGCTCCGAAGAGGGCGATCATCCACGTCGCGCCGAGCCGGCCGGCAAGAGGGTAGCCGGGCAGGGCCCAGGTCCCGAGCGCGTAGCCGGGCAGGAGCGTGGCCCCGAATACGGGGAAGGCCGGGGCCCATCCCTCCGAGGTGGCGCGCCCCCAGTAGAAGCGCGCGTCGTCGCCCTGCGCCACATTGTTCCGCATGTCGACGTCGTGGTCGGCACGCAGGCTCTCCGTGTTCAGGAGGTAGGTGGGCTCGTCGCCGGCCGTGGACAGCGCGGTCACGACGTACGGCGCGAGGAGCGCATAGAGGGCGAAGGCGGTCCAGAACAGGAGCCGCGGCAAGACGGGCGGGTCGCCGCTCGGGGCGTCGGCGCTGGCCAGCCCGGTGAGCGGGCGGTCGTCGGCCGATGGTGCCTGCCCACCCTCGCGGGCGCCGCGAGCCTCGTCGTCCGTCCATCCTGGGCTTCCGACGGCGTCGTCCCCGTCCAGCACGGGGCCGGTCAGCACGAACCCCCGGTAGAGCGCCACGACCAGCCCGACCGTCTTGGCGAAGAGGAGGCTGACGTACAGGGCGCCGAACACGAGCCGCCAGTCCCCCCAAGGCTCCCAGCGGCGCCAGGTCACCATGATCCCGACGAAGAGCACCAGGGCGGCGTAGCTCCGCCGGTCCCAGACGAGACCGCGGGCCGCCGCCCGGGCGACGGGACCCTCGCCGGCCGCCCGGGCAAGCCAGAGATGGAGCACGGTGAAGGCGGGGAACAGCGCGGGCAGCCAGATGGCGAAGAACCACCGCCAGAGGCCGGGGAAGGGCGCGTCCCCGGGAGTCCCGAGCGCGGGCAGCCCCAGCCGGGGCCACAGCCGATGGATGAGAACGCCCGTGAGCAGCGCGATCGCGACCGACGCCGCCCCGGCCCGCCACCGGCTCATCGGCCCCCTGCGGCCCCCCCGGCAGACTTGGCCAAGTCTCGTCCCGGATCCGTCATGGCCGGATCTCCGCTCCCGGTCGGCACGTCATGTGGCCCGAGCTCAGCTTGAAGTACAGGATCGCGAGATCCGGGTAGCCCGGGTCGATCGAACGGAGCGCACGCTCGTAGTCCGCGGCGCTGCCCGTTTTCGATACCGCGTGCGCCCGTTCCACGACGGGCGCATCGAACCAGGCAGCCGAACGTTCCGGGTAGCGGGTGAACAGGTCCCAGAAGTACCAGCCGGCGAACACGAGGGCAACGGCGAGGATCGCCGCGGGAAGCCGCGGCCACATGTCAATGGCGCGGGCCAGGGCGAAGCCGGCGAACAGGGCGATGAACGGATAGGCGCCGATCGAGCGAGACGCGTGCGGATTCGACTCCCAGGTCAGGGCAGCCGGAACGATAGCAAAGACGTAGGCGACGACAATCAGGCCGAGCGACAGGGCTTCGTCGCGATTGCGCCAGAGGCGTCGGCGCGCCAGGAGCATCCCCACCGCGATCACGACCCCCAGGATCTCGAGGGCACCCCACTGCCCGACGGCCTGCGTGGAATGCCGCAGGTTGCGATCGCCGGACCAGAACAGGTAGACGGGGGAGAACGAGACCGCTAGGTTCCTCAGGAACACCAAGGTCACGAGCGGCACCGAGAAACCGCCGAATCGCGAGAGAAAGCGCTCGTTGAAGATGCTCAGCGTGTGAAAGCGGCCCTGCAGCTCGCCTGACAACGTCAGGCGCGCCAGAGGGATGATCGCCAAGATCAGCGTGATGGCAAACGTCGCGATCGCCGCCGGCGGTCGACTTCTCCGATGCGCGAACAGGACGAAGAAGGGGACCGTGAGAACCGCCTGCGCCCGCAGGGGAGGGTACGCGTAGCCGGCGAGGGCCACTAGGATCCCACCCAGACCCGCCGAGAGGCGGGGCCGTCGCGACTCCCGCAGAAGCAAGCCAAGCCCCCAGACGAACAGACCGGGGGCCAGCGCTGTGTCCCAGGCGATCCGTGAGAAGAGAAAGCCCCAGGGCGACAGTGATGCGCAGAGCGCGGCGAGCCAGGATACTTCGCGTCGTTGCCAGAGCGCCTGGGCGAGGACGAAGACGCCGGCGACGGTGAGGACGCCGAACAGGGCCGCGATGGAGCGGAAGGCCGCGACGGAGTCGCCGAAGATCGCCGTCCACGCCATCGCCGAATAGAGATAGGGGGGCGTGAGGAACCCCCCGCCCAGAACCGGGCTGAATGACGGCCACGGCGTGCCGAAGGCATTCGCGCCCGACTGGCGAACGCAGATGATCTGCGCCGCGCCCGCCGCTTCGTCCATGAAGAACCCGGGCGGGCTCGACTCGAGTCCGACGAATCGCAGGCCGCCCACGGCGACCGTCACCGCCGCCACGAGCGCCAGCCAGATCGGGGCGCGAGCCCGCTCGCTACGACTCAACTCGTGTGCTCCGGTCCCGCATCGCGCCTTCCCCCGCCTGGACAGGTCTCGCTCTCGAGCCTGGCGATGAGCAGGAAGGGCCAGACCGACTGACGGCGCGAGAGGTCGGCTCTCAACGCGCAATCGGCCCCGACGCCGCCCAGGAGCGCCCGCCGCCCCTGTTGCCGGGTGATGCCGAGTGTGTGCGCCACCTCCGCATCGGTGGGTCGGGGCGCAGCCTCGTCCGGGTGGCGATTCCGTTCGATTGGAAGGATCCCCGCATGGATAGCACGGTTACCAGGGCACGGGGAATCCCATCTCCACACCTGTTTCGAATCCATGCCTCCCGGACCTCGAGGCGACTCGTACCCTTCAGCGTACCCCCTGGTAGTGCAACTGGTGGAAAAACACGGGACGAGCTGACGCACCTCTAATCCGTGGGCGGGGGCGGGTTTCCTCCAGGCGTGCCAAGCCCTTGCACCCACTGCCGTGGCGCTCTTCTCCGGCGCCGCCAGTGCGGACCGTGCCGGCCAGGCGCGCGCGCGGTCCGCTACTGGATCACCTGGGTGGCCTGCGCCAGGACCGACGGGGGAATTGTCAGGCCGAGAGTCCGGGCGGTCTTCAGATTGACGAGCAGGTCGAACTTGGTGGGCTGCTCCATTGGCAGGTCGCCGGGGTTGGCGCCCTTTAGGATCTTGTCCACGTGGCTTGCCGCCCGACGATACGAATCGACGAGGTCCGGTCCAAAAGACAGTAGGCCCCCGGCCCCCGGCAGTTCCTTGAAGTCCGTCACCGTGGGCAGCCGGTATTTCAGCGCGAGGTCCGCAATGACTCGGGGCCGGTTGGTGACCAGGGGGTCGCCCGGGATGAACAGCGCACCGGCGTGCTGCCGAATCGCGGTCTTGAAGGCGCCCTCGAAGTCCTCAGGAACCCGTACTTCCAAGCGTAGCAGCGTCACCCCAACCCTTGGAGCCGCCGCCTCGAGCTCCTTCAAGACCGGCCCGTAGGCGGGGTTGGGCGGATTCCAGAAGACGGCCACCCGCGAAAGGCCCGGCACGGTCGCCTTGAGCAGCTCGAGCCGCTTCCCGCTGAGTTGTGAGGCCATCTCGGTCATCCCCGTGATGTTGCCACCCGGCCGTGCCAGGCTCGCGATGAAGCCGGTCTCGACCGGATTGGTGGCGAGGCTGCCCATGACGATCGGGATCGTGCGGGTAGCCTGCTTGGCCGCAAGGCTTGCGGGCGAGCCGGACGCCAGGATGAGATCCACCTTCAGGGCGACGAGCTCGGCCGCGAGCTCCGGTAGCCGCTCGTTGCGACCCTCCGAAAAGCGGTACTCGATGACGATGTTCTGGCCCACGACGTAGCCGTGCTCGCGCAATCCCTGGAGAAAGCTCTCGATCAGGAACGCCCGGCCCTCGCGCGAGCCGACGGCCAAGAACCCGATCCGGGGGATTTTCGCGGCCGGCGGGTCACGCATCTCGCAGCCAGACAGCAGGCCGAAGGTGGCCAGGGCGAGGCTGCCCAGGAAGAGCAGGCGACGGTGATGGCGGCGCACGCGGGCTTCCTTGGGGCGGGAGTATCGCTTGCCCCTCGGCTCGCGTCAAACCGCGGAGCCAGCCGTGCACTTCTCGCTGCTCTGGGTCCTCCAGGGGGCGCCACCCCAGCGTGTGGCGGGCCTCCCGGCTCCGGGTCTCGGGGGACTGGTCGGGGCATGGCCCGAGCGGCACTATCCGGATCCTGGTCCGTAAACTTGTATAAATGCTCGCTAAATCTGCCAAGAAACGAGAGCCCGAGGTGCCCTATCATCATAGGGTTGAGTCGAAGACCCTGAAAGGTATCGCGCGGGGCGACTCGGCGGCCCAGCGGCCAGGCGATCGCAGTGGAAGAGTCCCCGCGCCGTGGTCCTCGGCGGGCGTGGAGGCTCAAGGGGAAACAGCTCACCGCCCCGGCGCGAGGTCTGACGGCGCACGACGAGCGAGCGCGGCGAGCGGCACTCGCGAGGGGAAGGAACACACCGGGAATGACTGAACCCGCTCCGGTCAAGAGTCTCATCTATCGGCTTCCGCGGAGGTTCGAGTTCCCGTTCGGATACGAGATCTCGGTCGTCCAGGGCACGCCCGACAAGGACGATCGTGCCGCCGAGTGGGATGTCGATACGCGGACGATCGTCGTGGATCGCCGCCTCCCGCCCGCCGAGAAGCGCGGGGCGTTCCTCCACGAGCTCGATCACGCGTGGAGCGACTGGAAGCTGTGGGTCGCGCAAAACGTGCCCGTGAAATACCCGGATGCGATGGACCCCGACCCCTCGGAGCTGGACGAGGACGGCCCCGGTGACACCGCCCCCCAGGAAGGGGTGTGACGCGGCCGGCGCGCCGGCCGCGAGCCTGCGACGACCTGATCGGATGGCGGGCGCGATGAGGATCACCGCTGTCCGCACGGTGGTGGTGTGGGGGCCGCGTCGGCCGGCGTATGGCGGCGCGTCCCGCACCGCGCTCGGGCTCGCGGCGGTGTCGGAGCACGCCATCGTGTTCGTCGACACGGACGCCGGTGTCACCGGCGTCGGCGAGATCTCGTCCGTGTTCAAGCGGCGCGGGCGCCTCCTGGCGGGGGACGTCGAGGCGGCGCTCGCGCCGGCGGTGATCGGCGAGGATCCGCGCCGCATCGCCTACCTCGTCCAGAAGATGGACCGCACGCTCGACGGCGTGGAGGAGGCGAAGGCCGGGATCGAGATGGCGCTCTGGGACATCCTGGGGAAGGCCCTCGGCACGCCGGTCTACACGCTCCTCGGCGGTCTGGTGCGGGAGCGCATCCCGCTCAGCTACTCGGTGCCGTTCGGCGAGCCGAAGGCGATGGCGGAGTATGCCCTCGAGCGCGTCGGCGAGGGGCATCGCACGATCAAGGTGAAGGTCGGGAACGACCCGGCGCGGGATGTCGAGGCCGTCGAGCGCGTGCGCGAGGCGATCGGGCCGGGCGTGCGGCTCCGCGTCGACGCCAACATGGCCTGGCCGACCGCGAAGGAGGCGATCCGCCTCATTCGCGCGATGGAGCGGTGGGACCTCGAGCTGGTCGAGCAGCCGCTCCCGCCGCGCGAGCTCGACGCCATGGCGGAGGTGCGGCGGGCGATCGGGGTGCCGCTGATGGCCGACGAGAGCATCCGCACCCCGCGGGACGCGATGGAGGTGATCCGGCGCGGCGCCGCCGACATCGCCAACGTCTACGTCACCGAGGCCGGCGGCCTCCTGAACGCCGCCCGCATCTTCACCCTCTGCGAGGCGGCCGGCATGCCGTGCATGATCGGCAGCATGCCCGAGTTCGGCATCGGCACCGCGGCCCAGATTCACCTCGGCGTCGCCATGACGAACCTCGGGCCCGACAGCGACACCTGCGGCGTCCTCTATCACGCCGAGGACCTCTTGACCCGTCCGCTCCGCATCGAGGGCGGCTACGCCTATCCGCCGGAGGGCCCGGGCCTGGGCGTCGAGGTCGACCTGGACGTCCTCGAGCGCTGGCGCCGCAACGCCCCGCCGGGCGTGAGCGCCTGACGCGGTCTCGCCGGGGAGAAGCTCCCGCATGACCGCCGGTCCGGAGAGCTGTGACCTGATCCTGAAGGGGGCAGAGGTCCTGACGCTCGACGCCCGGCGCACGATCTACTCCACCGGAGCCGTCGCGGTGCGGGGCCACACGATCGTCGCGGTCGGGCCGGAGGCGGAGGTGCTGCCGCGCTGGCGCGCGCCGCGCGTCCTCGACGCCGGCGGCGGGATCGTGCATCCGGGGTTCATCGATGCCCATCTCCACATCAACGCCCAGACCTGCCGGGGCTTCTTCCAGGGGGACAGCAGCCGGGGCGGCGGGGCGGGCCCGAACTACGCCGACTGGAAGGCCGCGCTCCGGCCGGAAGACGAGCAGGCGGCGGCCGCGCTCGGATGTCTCGAGCTCCTGCGCCACGGCTACACCGCCTTCGTGGAGCCGGGCAGCGCGTTCGAGCCGGACGCCATCGCCGTCGCCGCCGAGGCCACGGGCGTCCGGTGCTCCCTCGCCGATCCGTATCTCTGGGACGACCCGTCGCTGATGGACGTGATCGCGGGTCTGAAGAGCCCGAGCCTGTTCGCGCGCGTGCCGCCGACCCGCGAGCGGTCACTCAAGCTCCTGGGGGGCCAGCTTCATCGCAACCGGGATCCCGACGGCATCGTCCACGGCCACGTCGCGCTCTACGGCGAGGGCACGGCCTCCGACGAACTCCTGCAGGCGGCCAAGGCCCTCGCCGACCGCGAAGGCGTCGTCGTCAACTCCCACCTCGGCTACGACCTCGACATGGCCGCGGCCATGGAGGCGCGCCTGGGGCGCCCGCGGTTCGCCCACCTCCGGGAGCTGGGCGTGCTCGGGCCGAACGCGACCTTCGTCCACATGAACGTGATCCGGGACGGGGACGTCGGGCCGATCCTCGCCTCCGGGCTGTCGGCCGTCTGGTGTCCGCTCGCGTACCTCCAGAAGGGCACGCCGCTCCGGCTGCCGACGCGCATCCCGGAGATGCGCCGCCGGGGCGCGCACGTCGCGCT
>JBGQGN010000146.1:0-8269 GCA_041497395.1 Methylomirabilia bacterium | reverse complement strand
CGCTCCACTCCGTGCTTCCCTGCTGGATGGGCGAGGGCCTCGACTGGCTGCGCCGGCGCCGACCTCGCCTCGCCGCCACCGCGCTCGTCGGTTTGCTCGCGCTCAATGGTTGGGCGAACTGGCACGACAGCGTCGGAACCACGAATCCTGGCGCGCCTCGATGGTCTGTCCTGAAGCGGCGGGTCGGACCCGTGCTTCGCTGGCTGGAGGACCGAAGCTTCGATCGGGCCTATTTGGTGGAAGCGTTTCACCTTTCCTCCTACGGTATGACCTACCTGGCGGGCGGGCGAGTCGTCATCGCCGACCTCTGGCGAGAGCCGATCGTGGACCACGGGCGACTCGTCGACGCGGCCGTGAACCCTCCGATCGTGGCAACCGAGACGGCGGCGCGTCCGCTGCGCGCCAGCCTGCAGGGGATCGGCATCGGGATCCGGGAGACCGCGATCGGCGAGCTCCGCGTCCTCGAGCTCGAGCCCCGCTTCACGACCACCTTCGTCCCCCTGCCCCGGGATCGCTGGACCATGACCGCCAGCCATCGCTCCGACCGGGCCTCCGACTTGCTCGACGGCGATGCCGCGACGTCGTGGGACACGGGCGGGGCGCAGACACCTGGGCAGTGGCTCGCGGTCGATCTGGGAGCCCCGCAGCTCCTGACCCGCGTCGACCTCCTCGCCGTCGACTGGCAGGAGCTGCCCGGCGGCCTCCGCGTCGAGGTGTCCGAGGACGGCCAGCGGTGGGAAACGGTCGTCACGGTGCCTCGGTATTTGGGACCCTTGTTCTTCTCCGAGCATCACCCCTTCCTCAAGGTCCGCCGAGGACGCGTGCAGGCCATCTTCCCGCCCGTCCGCGCCCGACACCTGCGCCTCGTCCAGACCGGGTCGGTGCGCCACCACACGTGGTCGGCACGCGAGCTGTTCGCGTACGGCCCGGGAGGGCCGCGCCCGCCCGTGCCGCGCGCCGGAGAGCTCGCGGCCGCCCTCCGCCGCGAGGGGATCCACTTCGTCTACGCCAATCACTGGCTGTCGGCCTGGGTGCGGGTCGATTCGCGTGACGCCATCGGTGCTCAGGAGTCGAACATGAACGTGAACGACTACGCGCGCACCGACCCCGACCCCACGGAGCTGGTCCCACTGCGCCTCGAGCCCGGACACGCGATTCTCCTCGGCGCCGACGCGGACCCGGCGGCGGTGCGGGCGGCGCTCGAGGGTCAGCCCGTCACCATACGGGAGAGCGCGGCGGGCCCCTACCGGCTCCTCGCCCTCGTACCCGCGCCCGCGCCGCGCCGCCTCGCCAAGACCGGCTGGCGCGCCAGTGCGAGCGAGAACGGGGAGCAGGCCCAGCGCGCCATCGACGGAGACCGGAGTACGCAGTGGGTCTCCCAGGGGCCGGGAGGGCCCGAGCTGATCGTCACCCTCGATCTGGGACGGCCGCGGGCGCTCCGCGGCGTCGAGGTGCGGCCCGGCCTCCCCGGCCGCGAGCTGCGCCTGTCAGCCTCGGTCGACGGCGTCACGTGGACTCCCCTCGAGCCGCTAGCCTGGGCGGGGTCGCTCTACTGGACCGGCTCGGAGCTCCTGCGCAACGGCGGGCCGAGGTGGGCCGTCGCGTTCCCGCGGACGAGCCTCCGCTACCTCCGGCTGAGCCCGGCGGGGCCGCTCCGCGATCCCTGGACCATCGTGGAGATCGAGGGCCTGGAATGAGGCCGTCGGCGGAGGCCCGGGGAACCTTGGGCGGGCCTGGCCGCGTTCTCCCGACGGGAGCCGTATGCTCCACAAGGGGTTGCCCCGACACCGCGCCCGCGTTCTTCCGCCCCCCGAACTCCGACTGAAGAGGAGGCCCCCCGATGCTCCGACCCTGGCTCGCCCGAATCGTCCCGCTGGTCACCCTCGCCGCCGTGGCGCTCGCCAGCCCCGCTCTGGCGCTGGACGTCGGGCAGAAGGCCCCGGACTTCGTCCTGAATGCGCCGGGCGGCAAGCAGGTCAAGCTCGCCGACCTGCTCGGTAAGGGACCGATCGTGCTCTACACGTTCATCGGCGCGTTCAACGGCCCTTGAATCAAGGAGATCACCGGGCTGGACGCCCGGCTCGCCGACTTCCAGGCGCTCAACGCTCAGCTCGTCGGGGTCAGCGTGGACTTCGTCTCGACCCTCGACGCCTTCCAGAAGCAGATCGCGGTCAAGCACGCGCTCCTGTCGGACCAGCGGCGGCAGATGCTGCCCGCCTACGGCGCGATGGTCACGGATGAAAAGAGCCCCATCTTCCGGTACGCCAAGCGCGCCTACTTCATCATCGATCGCGAGGGCACCGTCCGGTTCGCAAAGATCCAGGACAACCCGCTCGATCTCCTGGAGCCGGACGACGTCCTCAAGGCGCTCCGCGAAAGCGGGGCGTTGTGATCCGCCGGCGCGGGCTGGCCGTCCTCGGCGCTCTCCTGGTCGCGAGCCTGGCCCTCCCCACGCCGGCCGCGAGCCCCGACCTCGGCGCGCTGGACTTCCAGCCTTACGAGTCTCCCAAGCCCGCGCCCGCCTTCAGCCTCCCGGACCTCGCCGGGCACACCTGGAGCCTCGCCGATCTCCGGGGGAAGGTCGTCCTGCTCTTCTTCTGGGCGACGTGGTGACCGGACTGCCGGGAGGAGTTGCCTCCCGTCAACCGGCTCTACTCGGAGCTCAAGGACCGCGGTCTCGAGGTCCTGCTCGTGAGCTTTCGTGAGGATCCGGCCCAGGTCGGCAAGGTCGCGCAGGAGCGCGGCTACGTCGCGCCGGTCCTGCTCGATCGTAGCGGCGACGTGACCGGCCGTCTCTACGGCGTGTGGGGCCCGCCCACCGTCTACGTGATCGACCGCCAGGGGCGCCTGGTCGCGCGCGCCTTCGGCGCGCGGAACTGGTCGCAGCCGGCGGCCCGTCAGCTCCTCCTGGCTCTCCTCGACGCGAGTCCCTGACCCGGTTCCGCGGGTCGCCCCGGGCAGCGAGCGGCTCGCGTCCCGGCACGGGCGAGCCAGGCTCGCGCGCCGGCTACGCCACCACCACCACCCACCACCACCGGGGGAGATCTGTCCAAGTAATTGGATTCATTGCCATTAGCGATGGCATCTGGGTTGCGATCCTACCGGGTGGATACGGGCGATGAACCCTGACAGGAGGCAGCGAGCCATGACTAGGGAACGGTACCTTCGCTCAGGTCTGGCAGTGTCCCTCATGCTGGCGGCGGCGGCGCTGGCCGGGAACGCGGCGGCGCTGGCCACCTCCGACGACCCCTGGGCTCCGGCGATCCAGCAGGTCGACAGCGCGCTCGCCCGCAAGGAGTACAGCGCGGCGCTGCGTGCCGCCAACGACGCCTACACCCTCGCGCTCGGGACCACGCGCTGGGACGGGATGGTCTGCGCCGGGGATCTCTATCGCCGGATCGGTGAGGCCACGGGCCTTCGGCGGTCGTTCGAGAGCAAGGCCCGCGAGGCCTACCAGAAGGCCTTCTTCCGCGCCCGCCAGCAGGCGTCGGTGGAGGGCATCCTCCGAGCGACGGAAGGCTACGCCGCGCTCGGGGACACGCAGATGGTCGGGCTCGGGCGCCGGGTGGCCGAGCGACTGGCGGCGCGGGATCCGGAGGCCCAGGCGGACATCCGCACGTTCCGCGCTCGCCTCGGCGACACCCTTCCCGTTGGGGACCTCCGGTAGTGGTCACGAGGAGGCCCGCCGCGGGGATGACCAGGGTGGAGCAGAGAGCAGGCGCGCGCGAGACAGTCCTCAGCAATTCGTGGCGCGGGCACCTCCGAGGCGTACGCCTCGTGACCGAGCTCCTGGCCATCTTCCGCGACGACCCGCGAGTGCAGGTGATCGAGAACCGGCGAGAGGATCACGCGCTCCTGCCGCGCAGCGCGACCGTGACCCGTCACGGCTTCCCGGCGGGCTGAGCCCGCTGGCCGGACTCACCCCCGACACCGCGCGGGACTGCTCGCTGGCGGCGCGGATCCAGCGCGTCCCGCAGGCCGTCGCCCCACTCAAGGCCGGGCGTCCGCGAGGCCGGAGGCCGAACGCGCCCCGGCTGAGAAATCAACCCAATCGGCGACGGCCCCGGCTCACAGCACCTTCCGCGGGTCCAGCGCGTCCCGCAGACCGTCGCCGATGAAGTTGATCGACAGCACCGCGAGGAAGATCGCCGTGCCCGGGAAGATGGCCCAGTGCGGCGCGAAGTCGAGGTTGTCCTTGGCGTCGAAGAGGATCCGGCCCCAGGTCGGGATGTCGGGCGGGAAGCCGAGCCCGAGGAACGAGAGCGTCGACTCGAGGATGATCGCCGCGGCCACGTCGAGCGAGCCGGCCACGATCACCGGGCCGATGGCGTTGGGGAGGATGTGGCGGACGACCTGCCGCGCCGTCGGCACCCCCAGCGCGCGGGCGGCCTCGACGAACTCCTTCTCGCGGAGCGAGAGGAACTGCGCGCGCACGAGACGCGCGACCGGCATCCAGCGGAGGCAGCCGATGACCGCGACGATCAGCACGAACGCACCCATCTCCGGGCCGAGTACCTTCCTGATCGAGTCGCGGAACAGATAGATCACGAGCAGGAAGAGCGGCAGCTGGGGCAGCGACAGGAAGAGGTCGGTCCACCGCATCAGGACGCCGTCGAGCATGCCGCCGAACTGGCCGGCCACCGCGCCCACGGTCGTCCCCACGCAGATCCCGATCAGCATCGCGACGACGCCCACCGCCAGAGAGATCCGGCCCCCGTAGAGGATCCGGGCGAGGATATCCTGGCCGAGATCATCGGTGCCGAGCGGGTGGGCGGACGAGGGCGCCTGCAGCTTCGCCCGGAAGTCGATCTCGTCGATCGGGACGCGGTAGACGAACGGTCCGACGACGACGGCCAGGACCATGGCCGCGAGCACGACCAGCCCGACCATGGCGAGCCGGTGCCGCCGGAACCGCCGCATGGCCTCGGCCCAGAGCGAGTCGGACCTCCGGGCGCGAGCCCGAGTCAGCCGTCCCGCCAGCGCCTCCGAGGCCGTCCCGTTCGCCGCCATGGCCTCCCTCAGCGGAACGAGATGCGCGGGTCGAGCCATCCGTACAGGAGATCCGCCAGCAGCCCGAAGATCACCACCAGCGCCGCATACACGAACGTCACACCCATGATCACCGGCGTGTCGTTCGACAGGATCGAGCTGATCAGCAGGGAGCCGATGCCGGGCACCCGGAAGATCTGCTCGGTCACCACTGCCCCCGTGAAGAGCTGGGGCACCTGGATCGCGAGCAGGGTCACGACGGGGATGAGCGCGTTTCGGACGACGTGTTTCACCAGCGTGTTTCGCTCGGCGAGCCCCTTCGAGCGCGCGGTACGAATGTAGTCCAGCTGGATGACGTCGAGCACCGACGAGCGCACGAAACGAGTGAGCTGAGCGCCAAACAGCAAGCCGAGAACCGTGATGGGCATGATGCCCTGCTTGAGGTTCTCCCAGAGCCAGTGGAGGCCGCTCGCCTGGATGTCCGCCCGGTAGATGAACGGCAGCCAGTCGAGGTAGATGCTGAAGAGGAGAATGAAGAGCAGCCCGGTGAAGAAGGTCGGCAGGGAGAACCCGATGAAGGCCAGCGTCGTGGCGACCTGGTCGAACAGCGAGTACGGCCGCCGTGCGGACAGGACTCCCACTGGAATCGCGATCGCAAGGGCCAGGACCTGGGCGGAGCCGAGGACGAAGAGCGTGGTCGCCAGACGCTGCCGGATCAGGTCGTCCACGTTCACCCGGCTCACGAACGAGAAACCCCAGTCCCCCCGGAGCATCGACGAGAACCACCGCACGTACCGGATCGGGACGGGGTCGTCCAGCCCGAACTGCTTGCGGAGGTTCATCCGCACCTCCGGCGGGACGTTGGGGTTGGTGGCGAGCTCCCCGAAGGGGTCGCCCGGCGCCAAGGCGAGGATGGTGAACAGGACCAGGCTGATGCCGATGAGCACCGGGACCGCGGTGAGAAGCCGCCGGAAGAGATACGTACCCATGGTTACGGGGCCAGCCTCCGGCCTCTATCCTCCGCGCGAGCCTTCCGAGTCCAGCGCCGCCACTGCGTCCAGGCCCCCAGCAGCAGCGCCGGTCAGGCTTCCCGGTACCAGTGGGTGAGGTTCCAGAAACTCGAGTCCCAGCCGCAGATGTCGGTGTTCCGGAGCTTGTTGGAGATGGCGGAGATGTTCGCCCGCCACGTGATGGGCACGATCACGTTGTTCAGGGTGAGCAGGTCGTTCATGCGAATGAAGAGCGCCGCCCGCTTCACCGGGTCCATCTCCGACTCGGCGGCCTTCCACGCGCGGTCGTACTCCTCGTTGCGCCACCGCGTGTTGTTGCGGCCAGACCAGCTGTTCGCCTTCGTGGCGATCTCCCACGACACGAACGGATCCATGAACCGCTGGGGCTCGGGACCGCTCGTCATGTTGAAGGCGTACATCTGGACGTCGGCCCAGAACTTCGAGCTGGTGTCCGGATTCCCGGGGTCGCTGCCGAAGTACACGGAGGCGACGACCGACTTCAGCTCCGTCTCGATGCCCGCCTTGGCGGCCGCCTGCTTGACGATCGCCTGCGTCTTCTGGCGGACGGGATTGATCGAGGTCTGGTAGACCATCTTCAGGCGCTTGCCGTCCTTCGCCCGGATCCCGTCGGCGCCGCGCTTCCAGCCGGCCTGGTCGAGCACCGCATTGGCCTTGTCGACGCTGAACTCCCACCGGGTGTTCGTAGACCGGAAGCGGCTCGGCGCATTGAGGTAGTTGGCCGTCGCCTGACCCTGGCGCCCGTAGAGCTGCTCCTGGATGGCCGCCCGGTCGATGAGGAGGCTGAGAGCCTGGCGGACGGCGGGGCCGGTCAGGAAGGGATGCGCGGACTTCGCGCTGCCGCGCTCGCCGTCGACCTCGGTCCAGGGGTCGGAGAAGTTGCAGAGGAGGTGCTCGATCCCGGCGGCGGGGGCGATGTCCGTCCGCCCCTTGCCGCCCTGCTCCATCCGCCGGAGCACGTCGTCCTCGACCTGGATGTTCCAGGCAAAGTCGTACTCGCCCGTCTGGATGACGGCACGGGCCGCCGACACGGCGTCGCCCCCGCCCTTGAGCTCGAGCCGGTCGAAGAACGGCCAATTCGGTTCGTGGTAGTTAGGGTTCAGCTCCGCCCGGATCGCGTCGCCAGGCTTGAAGTCGACGATCCGATAGGGGCCGGTGCCGACCGGCTTGAGGTTGGCCGGCGCCTCCCGCGCCTTCGCCCCCTTGAACGGCTCGAAGACGTGCTTCGGGATGACGCAGAGCGTGCCTCCGAACGTCTGGAACCAGGCGGGGTTCGGCGCCTTGTAGACGATCTTGATCGTGTGAGCGTCGAGCTTCTCGATCCGGGTGACGTCCTTGTAGTTGCCCACGGAGACCGCGGTCGTGGCCGGATCGGCCGCGTACTCCCACGTGAAGATGAAGTCGTCCGCGGTGAGGGGCTTGCCGTCGTGCCACTGCACGTTCCGCTTGAGCTTCCAGGTCACCGATAGCCCGTCCCGCGCGACGCCGCCGTTCTGAAGAGTTGGCACCTCGGCGGCGAGGACCGGAACGTAGTTGCCCTCAGGGTCGAACGAGATCAGCGGCTCGTAGAAGATGCGCGACCCGTCGCCGTCCTTGACACCGATCGACAGGTGCGGGTTGAGGATGGTGGGTCCCTGCCACCAGAGAACCTTCACGTCACCCCCGCCGCCTCGCCGGCTCGGCGTGAACGCCGGCTTGGCTTGGGCCGAGGCCCGGCGGGGAATCCCCGCCGCAGCGAGCACCTGCGCGGCCATGGGCGCCGCCAGCCCGAGTCCCGCCAGCATCCGGCCGAATTCCCGGCGGCTGAGCGTGCCGTCCTTGACCCGGGCGATCCACCCCCGCAGCTCGCGCTCATCCATGGCCCCCCCTTGTTTCACCGAAGCCCCGCACGGTGCGCGCCGCGTGTCTTGCCGGCCACTCGCAAGTCGGCCAGGCGCCGGCTACGCCTCGCGGTACCAGTTGGCGTGGTTCCAGAAGTCGGACTCCCACGGGCTCTGCTCGGTATTGCGAAGCTTGTTGGACACGGCCGCCACCCGGGCCCGCCAGAGCACCGGGATCACGACGACGTTCTGAATAAGGAGGTCGTTCATCTTGATGAACATGGCCGCCCGCTTCACCGGATCCATCTCGCTCTCGGCGGCCTTGAACGTCCGGTCGTACTCCTCGTTGCTCCAGCGCGTCGGATTGCGACCCGACCACTTGTTGGCCTTCGAGGCGATCTCCTCGGTGAGGAACTGGTTCATGAACCGCTG